>NZ_JACAPH010000032.1:186945-308499 GCF_013385805.1 Pseudomonas sp. C6002
CGTGCCCGCTTTTGATTTGGCTGTTGCTTTTGCTCTTCAACACTCAAGACCCTATACAAGCCCTCACCCAAATAACGGATATACACCCTTAAACCAAAACCTGGCCCAACTCTTGCTCTATCTCCTGTTACCGCACCCTCGACCCCTGTGCGGCGGAGACTCTTGACTATGGCAATCACCCCGAATTCGCTCCTTCAGGCAGCCCTTGCGGCCAAGCCTCAAGCGCCCGCTGCCAATCCACCGGCAGTGGCTGCGAACCCGCGGGACAAGGCCCTGGGCTTCGCTCAGGTGTTCGCCAACCAGGCCCCTGCGCCTGCGGCAAAACCTGTCGACACCCCCATCAAATCCACCCGCGACAAGCCTGCGGACAACAGCCCCAAGCCCGTCGCCAACAACGACAAGCCTGCCGCCGGTACGCCATCGGTTGCCGATAACGGCAAGACTTTGCCTGCCAACCCGCCGGCCAAGGCGGACACCCCGGACACCACCGCCAAGTCAGACGGCGATGCCCCGGCAGACGATCCGTCCCTGGCCCAGCAACCTCCGGTCGACCCCGCCGTAGACCCGGCGCTGATGGCCGCGGTAGTCCCTGTCCCCGTCCCCGCTACGCCGGCGCCCGTCGAGACCCCGACGCCGGCCACCGCGAAGGATGACAAGAACCAGCCAGTCGTGGCGCCACCGATGGCCGCGACCGACGACGCCAAGCCCGCCTTCGACCCCGAGGCCGATCCGCTGGATGCAATGCCCGCCGTGCGCCTGGCCATGGAACAGGGCGGACACGTGTCCGCCAGCAGCCAGGCCCCGGCAAAAACCGCCCCGGCCCCGACCCAGGATCATCCGACCGCCGCGCAAAACTTCGTCACAGGCCTGGCCAATATGGTCGACCAGCAAGCGTCCAAGGACAGCACCGACCAGGGCGGCGACAAAGCCTTTGCCGGTCTGATCGACGGCGGCCTCAAGGATTTGAAGGATGCCAGCAGCGACACCCGTGTCGATGACTTCGCCAACCGCCTCGCCGCGCTGACCCAGGCTGCCACGCCGAAAACTGCGAATGCCCTGCCGCCGGTGGCCAACGCGCCATTGGCCATGCACCAGAGTGGCTGGACCGATGAGGTGGTGAACCGGGTCATGTACCTGTCCAGCGCCAACCTCAAGTCGGCAGAGATCCAGTTGCAGCCCGCTGAGCTGGGTCGCCTGGACATCAGCGTGAAGATGTCCGCCGACCAGCAGGCGCAAGTCACCTTCATGAGCGGCCATGCGGTGGTGCGTGAAGCCCTGGAAAGCCAGTCGGGCCGCCTGCGGGAGATGTTTGCCCAGCAGGGCATGGGCCAGGTCGACGTCAACGTGTCGGACCAGTCCCGTGGCTGGCAGGGGCAGCAGGGCCAGGACCAGCAACAGCAGAACCAGGCTCGCGGCGTCAGCGGCAGTGGCGGGCGGGGTGATGGGGTTGATGGCGGCGGTATCGGTGAGGTGGCTGAAGTGGCCGCGCCGGTGGTGCAGTCGGTGATTGGCTCCAGTGCCGTGGACTACTACGCCTGATCCGAGGCCTGGCGATGATCAAAATGTGGGAGCGGGCTTGCTCGCGAATACGGAGTGTCAGTCACCGTTACAGGTGCTGATCCACCGCTTTCGCGAGCAAGCCCGCTCCCACATTGGTTTTGCAGTGTCGGCGAAACCGTGACCGAACTGACAACTCTGGCATAACACTTGCTCTTGCCTTTCCCCAGAACTATGAATCCCAGAATAGTGACGGATTATTGGCATGGCGAAGAGCGACGACGCAGCAAAAGCACCCGCAGGCAAGGGCAAGCTCAAGCTTATCCTGCTGATTGTCCTGGCCTTGTTGCTGGCGATCGGCTTGTCCGTGGGGGCTACCTGGTACTTTATGCACAGTGCCCAGAGCAAACCGGCCGCCACGGCCGAGGTCAACCCCAACGTCAAGCAACCGGCAATCTTCGAGCCGATGCTGCCGGCGTTTGTCGCCAACTTCAATCAGAACGGCCGTCAACGCTACCTGCAGGTGAGCATTACCCTGCTGGCGCGTAACCAGGCAGACCTGGATGCCCTCAAGGTGCACATGCCAGTGATCCGCAACAACCTGGTGATGCTGTTTTCCGCCCAACCCTTCGACACCCTCGCCACCCCGGTGGGCCAGGAAATGCTGCGCCAGAAGGTCACTGCCAGCGTGCAGGAAGTGGCCCAGAAGGAAGTCGGCAAACCGGTGATCGAGCAGGTGCTCTTCACTAATTTCGTATTGCAGTAGGATCACGACATGGCCGTGCAGGACCTGCTGTCCCAGGATGAAATCGATGCGCTGCTCCATGGCGTCGACGATGGTCTGGTACAGACCGAAATGGCTGCCGAGCCCGGCAGCGTCAAAAGCTACGACCTGACCAGCCAGGATCGCATCGTCCGTGGACGCATGCCGACCCTGGAAATGATCAACGAGCGTTTTGCCCGTTACACCCGTATCAGCATGTTCAACATGCTGCGCCGCTCGGCGGACGTGGCAGTGGGCGGCGTGCAGGTGATGAAGTTCGGTGAGTACGTGCACTCGCTGTACGTGCCCACCAGCCTCAACCTGGTGAAGATCAAGCCGCTGCGCGGCACCGCGCTGTTCATCCTCGACGCCAAGCTGGTGTTCAAGCTGGTGGACAACTTCTTCGGCGGCGATGGCCGTCACGCCAAGATCGAAGGCCGTGAATTCACCCCGACCGAGTTGCGGGTGGTGCGCATGGTGCTGGAGCAGGCCTTCATCGACTTGAAGGAAGCCTGGCAGGCGATCATGGAAGTCAATTTCGAGTACATCAACTCGGAAGTGAACCCGGCCATGGCCAACATCGTCGGCCCCAGCGAAGCCATTGTGGTCTCCACCTTCCACATCGAACTCGATGGCGGCGGCGGCGACCTGCACGTGACCATGCCGTACTCGATGATCGAGCCGGTGCGCGAGATGCTCGATGCCGGTTTCCAGTCCGACCTCGACGACCAGGACGAACGCTGGGTGAAAGCCCTGCGCGAAGACCTGCTGGACGTCGACGTACCCCTGAGCGCCACCGTGGCCCGTCGCCAGCTGCGTTTGCGGGATATTTTGCACATGCAGCCGGGGGATGTGATTCCCGTCGACCTGCCGGAAGAACTGATCATGCGCGCCAACGGCGTGCCGTCGTTCAAGGTCAAGCTCGGTTCTCACAAAGGCAACCTGGCGTTGCAAGTGATCGAACCGATCAACCGTCGCTGATCCACCTTAATTTCTGCTCCGCCGAGGACATGTAATGGCTACCGAACACGAAAACACTTCCGCCGAAGACCAGGCCCTGGCTGACGAGTGGGCGGCTGCCCTGGAAGAAACCGGCGATGTCGGCCAGGACGATATCGATGCACTGCTGGCGGCCGATGCGGCCACTGCACCGGTCGGCAACCGCCTTCCCATGGAAGAGTTCGGCAGCGTGCCGAAGAACAATGACCCGGTGACCCTCGACGGTCCGAACCTGGACGTGATCCTCGACATCCCGGTGTCGATCTCCATGGAAGTCGGCAGCACCGAAATCAACATCCGCAACCTGCTGCAGCTCAACCAGGGGTCGGTGATCGAGCTGGACCGCCTGGCCGGCGAGCCGCTGGACGTGCTGGTCAACGGCACGCTGATCGCCCATGGCGAAGTGGTGGTGGTCAACGAGAAGTTCGGCATCCGCCTGACCGACGTGATCAGCCCGAGCGAACGCATCAAGAAGTTGCGTTGATATGAAGCGCTCATTGGTAGGACTGTTATCGACGCTGCCCTTGAGCGTAATGGCAGCAGAACCGGTTGCCCAGGCGGCTGCGCCGGCACTCGGCAGCGGTGTGGGCGGGCAACTCACCCAGTTGGTGCTGGGGTTGTTGCTGGTGGTGGGGCTGATCTTCGTGCTCGCCTGGGTGCTGCGCCGCGTGCAGCGCATCGGCCCGGGCAATGCCCAGGTCATCGAGCTGGTGGGTTCACGCGCCCTTGGCCCGCGAGACAGGCTGGTGCTGGTGCAGGTCGGCGACGAGCAGATCCTGCTGGGCATCACCCCCGGTCGCATCACCCCGTTGCACGTGCTCAAGTCGCCTGTGGAAGTGGCCCAGACCCAAGCGGCCACGCCGGAATTCGCCCAGCGCCTCATGGAGTTGCTGGGCAAGGATCAGAAGGATAAGAAGTAATGCGCGTTTTATTGACGCTCATGCTGTTGCTGGCAGCGCCGCTGGCGTACGCAGCAGACCCGTTGTCGATCCCGGCGATCACCCTGGGCACTAACGCGGCGGGCGCGCAGGAGTATTCGGTCAGCCTGCAGATCCTGCTGATCATGACCGCGCTGAGCTTCATCCCCGCGTTCGTGATGCTGATGACCAGCTTCACCCGCATCATCATCGTGTTCTCGATCCTGCGTCAGGCCCTCGGCCTGCAACAGACGCCGTCGAACCAGATCCTCACCGGCATGGCGCTGTTCCTGACGCTGTTCATCATGGCGCCGGTGTTCGACAAGGTGAACCAGCAAGCCCTGCAACCGTACCTGGCGGAGAAAATGACCGCCCAGGATGCGATCGACAAGGCCCAGGGCCCGATCAAGGATTTCATGCTGTCGCAGACGCGCTCCAGCGACCTCGAGTTGTTTGTGCGGTTGTCCAAGCGTACCGACATCGCCAGCCCCGACATGGCACCGCTGACCATCCTGGTGCCGGCGTTCGTGACCTCGGAGCTGAAGACCGCGTTCCAGATCGGCTTCATGATCTTCATTCCGTTCCTGATCATCGACCTCGTCGTGGCGAGTGTGCTGATGGCCATGGGTATGATGATGCTGTCGCCGCTGATCATTTCGTTGCCGTTCAAGATCATGCTGTTTGTGTTGGTGGACGGGTGGGCGCTGATTATCGGCACCCTGGCCGGCAGTTTCGGTGGGGTGTAGGCCATGACGCCAGAAGTAGCAGTCGACCTGTTTCGCGAAGCCCTGTGGCTGACCACCATGATGGTCGCCGTGCTGGTGGTGCCGAGCCTGTTGGTGGGCCTGTTGGTGGCGATGTTCCAGGCCGCGACCCAGATCAACGAACAGACCCTGAGCTTTTTGCCGCGCCTGCTGGTGATGCTGATCACCCTGATCGTCGCCGGCCCGTGGCTGGTGCAAACCTTCATGGAATACATCCTGCAGCTGTACGGCAGTATTCCGCAGTTGATCGGCTGACCCCGTGAATTCGATGCTGGCCTTGACCGACACCCAGATCAGCACCTGGGTGGCCTCGTTCATCCTGCCGTTGTTCCGGGTCACGGCCGTGCTGATGACCATGCCGGTGTTCGGCACCACCCTGGTACCACGGCGCATCCGCCTGTATTTCGCGGTGGCGATCACCGTGGTCATCGTACCGGGCTTGCCGCCGATGCCACCGGTGAATGCCCTGGACCTCAGTGCAATGATGCTGATCGCCGAGCAAATCATCATCGGCGCCTTGCTGGGCTTCTCCCTGACGCTGTTCTTCCAGGCCTTCGTCATCGCCGGGCAGATCATCTCGATCCAGATGGGCATGGGCTTCGCGTCCATGGTCGACCCTACCAACGGCGTGTCGGTGGCGGTGATCGGGCAATTCCTGACGATGCTGGTGACCTTGCTGTTCCTGGCCATGAACGGCCACCTGGTGGTGTTCGAGGTGATGACCGAAAGTTTCACCACCTTGCCGGTGGGCAGCGGGTTGGTGGTCAATCATTTCTGGGAGCTGGTGGGGCGCTTGAGCTGGGTGCTCGGTGCATCCCTGCTGCTGGTATTGCCGGCGATCACTGCGCTGCTGGTGGTCAACATCGCCTTTGGCGTGATGACTCGGGCGGCGCCGCAGTTGAACATCTTCTCCATCGGTTTCCCGTTGACCCTGGTGCTGGGCATGGGGATTTTCTGGGTCGGCATGGCTGACATTCTCAATCAGTATCAACCGCTGGCGACCGACGCCTTGCAGTTTTTACGTGACTTGGCGCGGGCGCGGTAAGCCATGGCCGAGAGCGAGAGTGGCCAGGACAAGACAGAAGACCCCACGGAGAAACGTAAAAAGGACTCCCGGGAAAAGGGCGAGATTGCCCGCTCCAAAGAGCTCAACACCCTGGCGATCATGCTCGCCGGTTCCGGCGGCCTGCTGATCTATGGCGGTGGCCTGGCCCTGGACCTGATGGAGTTGATGCGCCTGAATTTCTCCCTGCCCCGCGACGTGCTGCTGAGCCCGGGCGCCATGGGCTTGTACCTGCTGCACTCGGGCAAGATCGCGATCCTCGCGGTGCAGCCGATCCTCATCACCTTGTTGCTGGCGGCCCTGATCGGCCCGATTTCCCTCGGCGGCTGGCTGTTTGCCGCCGGCAGCCTGGCGCCCAAATTCAGCCGGATGAACCCGGCGGCCGGGCTCAAGCGGATGTTTTCCACCAAAGCCCTGGTGGAACTGCTCAAGGCCTTGGCCAAGTTCATCCTGATCCTGTTTGTGGCGTTGACGGTGTTGTCGTCCGACATCGACGACCTGCTGCGCATCGCCCATGAGCCGATCGAGCTGGCGATCATCCACAGTGTGCAAGTGGTGGGCTGGAGTTCGCTGTGGATGGCCTGCGGGCTGATCCTCATTGCTGCGGTGGATGCGCCGATCCAGCTGTGGGAAAGCCACAAGAAACTGCTGATGACCAAGCAGGAAGTGCGCGACGAGCACAAGGACCAGGAAGGCCGGCCCGAGGTCAAGCAGCGGATTCGCCAGCTGCAGCGCGAGATGTCCCAGCGCAAGATGATGGCCTCGGTGCCCGATGCTGATGTGGTCATCACCAACCCGACCCACTACGCCGTGGCGCTCAAGTACGACCCGGAGAAGGGTGGGGCGCCGATGTTGCTGGCCAAGGGCAGTGATTTCACGGCGTTGAAAATCCGCGAGATTGCGGTCGCCAATGACATCCTGCTGCTGGAATCGCCGGAGTTGGCGCGGTCGATCTTCTACTCCACCGACCTGGACCAGGAAATTCCGGCCGGGTTGTATCTGGCGGTGGCTCAGGTGTTGGCGTACGTGTATCAGATCCGCCAGTACCGGGCGGGCAAGGGCAAGCGGCCGGATCCGCTCAAAGACCTGCCGATTCCGCCGGATTTGCGTCGGGATTCCTGATTTTGTAGCGTCCCTCCTGGCCTCTTCGCGAGCAAGCCCGCTCCCACATTTGACCGTGTATATCCTGTAGAAACGCGGTCAAATGTGGGAGCGGGCTTGCTCGCGAAGGCGTCCGGCCAGGCAACAAAAAATCTCGCATTGCCTATGGCAACGTTTAAGTCGCCGGCAAGGGCGCTATGTCATCCAGCACTCGATCAGCCAGCAACCGCCCCACCTCGATTAACTGTGCAATCCCCAGCGCGCCTTCCCGCCGCGATCCTTCCAGTTCAAAGGCAAAGTCGCAGGTCAGCGCATGGGCTGAAGCCAGTGTTTCGGTGAGGTTGACCAGCAGGTCTTCGGTGCTGAGGCCGTCGATTACGCTGAATAGCACGACGGGGGCGTTGTGGGAGGAGGAATGGCTATCTTCGATAGCGCCTTTTTCGGCGTTGCACAGGTTATGGGAAGTTGTTTTGGTCATGGTGACGCTCCTGGAGAATATGCTGGAGGTACCCTGAATTCACTCGGGCCGCGACGCCCGCCCGCTGCGTTTGCAGCGGTGTCCGAAGACTAGAGATCGACTTTCCCACCAGCAACCCTAAATACCTGTCGGACGTTTCGCTTTCCATCCCATAGCTGGCCGAACGGTCAGTTGTTTGGTTTAGCGTCGCTCAGCAACATCCCTTCCCGTGCCAAAGCATAAACCTCGAAATCACGGATACGCGTTGCTAAGGGACTTTGTTATGTGGGAGCGACTTATTCGCTGGCAAGATCGTGAGCGATTAGGGATTGGTTTTGAAAAGATCGAATCTCCATTTTTTGCGGTCGGTCATGTCCGTTGGTCTTTGGAGAGAGACCTGCACATGACGGGGCTGGATGAATTGAAAACCGCCTTTGGTTGCTACGGCGTTTATCGTAATAGGTTATCTGAGTTTAAATTGCGCCAGATGCTAGAGGCGGTAGAGCATGGGAACTGGTTCCTGGTGCTGGATGAGCCGTTCAGTCCATTGAGCCAAGACACAAGCGGCCGGTGGTGGAGGGGGCTGGAAAGTGGCTACCACCCGGCACGTGCGCAAGAGAGGTCAGAGTCGCCACCTGCTGAGCCAATCGGGGCGCTGCCAAGGCCTGCACCTATTGAAAAGCAATTGGCCTGTACCTTTACCAAACCCTGTACGTTGCCTGATGGTGCGATTGACTACACGAATTTCAGTGGGGCGATTCCCACCTTGGCCGTCGGCGACTACGGCACCTTCGCCCTGCTGGGTGGGCGTGAGGCGGACGCTGCGGGCACCATCGTTCTCAAGAAAATCAGGGGCAACCAGTTGCCGGCAGCGCTCGGAACGCTGCGATTGGGTGGGGCGACGACGACTACAGGAGCCTCCTGTGGAGGTCTTTGTACTGCGGCAGCCGGTGCTGTAACGACGGGTGTTGCCAGCAGCGCATTGGCCGGTCTGGTTGCGTTGCTTTGGCCTTCGAGCCTTGGCGACAGTAGCTTGTACACTGACGAACAGCTCCATTCGATGAAAAATGGCCGTACGCGGCTTCGGTTGTATGTAGAGCAACAAGCTGATGGGGCCTTGAAGGGGTATGGATACAACACCCAGAAACGCCCTGACTGGGAAATGATACCGGTTGTGCAGTTTCAGGCGCGGGGCGCCCAACAAGTGGCCGACTTTGGTGATGGGGTGACCCTGATCTGGACGCCGGCGGTTGATCCGTCCAGCACCTCCGGTATTCCGCCATTGGAGGGCGCACCGCAGGCTCCGAACATCTGGATTTACCCGCCGACCCGAGCAAGCGGATAACATCATCGTCAACCCGATTTACCCGCCTGAATACAAGGATTTTATTCTCGTGTTTCCGGCGGATTCGGGTGTGAAGCCGCTGTATATCGTGATGAATGTGCGCCTTCAGCCAGGGGTTGTGACGGGGCGAGGGCAGGATGTAGCAGGTCCCTGGTTAGCAGGTGCTGGTGCGGGGCTCGGAGCGCCCATTCCGACACGAATCGCTGATCAATTGCGGGGAAAGAACTTCGGCAGTTTTGATTCGTTTCGGAAGGCGTTCTGGATGGCTATAAGCAATGACCCTGAGTTGTTGGGTCAGCTAAGTCAGAGTGCTCGGGATCGTTTATCGACCGGAAACGCTCCTGTTGTTCGGGACAAGGATTCTGTGGGCCAAAGAAGCACTTACGAAATACATCATATCGAGCGCATTGCTGATGGCGGTGCCGTTTATGACGTGGACAATCTAAGGGTAAACACCCCGAAAAATCATATTGATCTTCACAGGAGGTCGTAAGTAGATATGGCAAATATTACTGATTACACAGAAGAAGAATTTGTAAGCCTTATCAATCAAATACTAATCGCCAACAAGGGTGGGACTGATGCCGACCTGGGTGGATTGATTGAGCAATTTCGGCAGATCTCTGGGCACCCGGATGGTTCTGACTTAATTTTCTACCCTGCGCCGAGTAACGATAGCTCTGCCGAAGGAGTTGCTCTGACAGTGAAGGCGTGGCGTGCTGCTCATGGTTTGCCGGGCTTCAAAGATGCTTGATACCCCCACACTGTAGGAGCGAGCTTGCTCGCGAAGGCATCTTGACAGCCACCTTATCCCTCCAGCCAAACCCCCTACCTGTCAACTTTGACAGTAGCTATCCCCCTGCCTTTAGCGGTTTGATTGAGGTGATGAGGCTGGCTGCGCTATGCAGTCTGCGCACGAGATGTCGGGAGAACGGCAATGGCAAGGGCTACAGGCACGGTCAAATGGTTCAACACAGAAAAGGGCTTTGGCTTTATCAAGCAAGAAGGCGGCGAAGATCTTTTTGTCCACTTCTCGGCCATTCAGAGCGACGGTTTCAAGACGCTTGAAGAAGGCCAGGCCGTTGAGTTCGAGGTGGTGCAAGGTCCAAAAGGACTGCAAGCGGAAAAGGTTCGTCTGGTCTAGGCAGGGACTGATCGTTCCCGCGCAGGGAGCGATCAGCCTTTGACGGCAATGCAACCCTAAATACCTGTCGGACGTTTCGCCATCTCCCGCGAACGAGCTTGTGTGGCGAGGGAGCTTGCTCCCGCTGGGGTGCGAAGCGCCCCCAATAAAGCTATCGCGGTTATTCAGGCAAAAACGCGCAAGCCGTTCCGGGGCTGCTGCGCAGCCCAGCGGGAGCAAGCTCCCTCGCCACAGGTGATGTGTGTACGGCGGTAGCCCTTCGCTGTTCGTGAGACCGATCTGCTTCCTCAAGCAAAAGTTGGAAGGCTTCTTGCAATACCGCCTCCAGGACGCTTCCCGGCGTCAAAAGTTTGCTTCAAGGAAACGAGGAATACCGGTGGATCGCTCTCAAATGCTCAGCACGGCCCGTGGCACCCTGACTGACCTCTCGCGAGGCAATCTGGGTGTGCCGTTGTTGTTGCTGGTGATGCTGGCAATGATGATGTTGCCGATGCCGCCGTTCCTGCTGGATGTGTTCTTCACCTTCAACATTGCGCTGTCGGTCGTCGTGTTGCTGGTGTGCGTATACGCCCTGCGGCCGCTGGATTTCGCGGTATTCCCGACCATCCTGCTGATCGCCACCCTGCTGCGGCTGGCGCTTAACGTGGCTTCCACCCGGGTGGTGATGCTCCACGGCCAGGACGGCCACGCCGCCGCGGGCAAGGTGATCCAGGCCTTCGGCGAGGTGGTGATCGGCGGTAACTACGTGGTCGGTATCGTGGTTTTTGCGATCTTGATGATCATCAACTTCGTGGTCGTGACCAAGGGCGCCGGGCGGATTTCCGAGGTGAGCGCGCGTTTTACCCTCGACGCGATGCCCGGCAAGCAGATGGCGATCGACGCCGACCTCAACGCCGGCCTGATCGACCAGAACCAGGCCAAGGCCCGTCGCCTTGAAGTCGCCCAGGAAGCCGAGTTCTACGGTTCCATGGACGGTGCCAGCAAATTCGTGCGCGGCGACGCCATCGCCGGCCTGTTGATTCTGTTTATCAACCTGATCGGCGGCATGGCGGTCGGCATCTTCCAGCACGGCATGACCTTCGGCGACGCCGGCAAGGTTTACGCCCTGCTGACCATCGGTGACGGTTTAGTGGCGCAATTGCCATCACTGTTGTTATCTACAGCTGCGGCGATCATGGTGACCCGTGCTTCGGGCTCCGAAGACATGGGCAAGCAGATCAGCCGGCAGATGTTTGCCTCGCCCAAGGCGCTGGCGGTGGCGGCAGGCATCATGGCGATCATGGGCATCGTGCCGGGCATGCCCCATGTCTCGTTCCTGAGCATGGCCGCCATGGCCGCCGGCGGTGCCTACCTGTTCTGGAAAAAACAAAACAACATCAAGGTGATTGCCCAGCAGGAAGTGGCGCGCCAGCAGGAACTGCTGCCATCGCCGGCCCGCGCCCTGGAAACCAAGGAGCTGGGCTGGGACGACGTGACCCCGATCGACATGATCGGCCTGGAAGTCGGCTACCGCCTGATTCCCCTGGTGGATCGCAACCAGGGTGGGCAATTGCTGGCGCGGATCAAGGGTGTGCGCAAGAAGTTGTCCCAGGACCTGGGCTTCCTGATGCCCACCGTGCACATTCGCGACAACCTCGACCTGGCCCCGAGCGCCTACCGCCTGACCCTGATGGGGGTGATTCTGGCCGAGGCCGAGATCTACCCGGACCGCGAACTGGCGATCAACCCGGGCCAGGTGTTTGGCAGCCTCAACGGGATTACCGCCAAAGATCCGGCTTTTGGTCTGGAAGCGGTATGGATCGAAATCAGCCAGCGCAGCCAGGCGCAGTCGCTGGGCTACACCGTGGTCGACGCCAGCACTGTGGTCGCCACCCACCTCAACCAGATTCTGTACAAGCACTCCCACGAGCTGATTGGCCACGAAGAAGTCCAGCAACTCTTGCAATTGCTGGCCAAGGCCTCGCCAAAACTCGCCGAAGAGCTGGTACCGGGTGTGCTGTCCACCTCGCAACTGCTCAAGGTGCTGCAAGCGCTGTTGGCCGAGCAGGTGCCGGTGCGGGACATTCGCAGCATTGCCGAAGCTATCGCCAACAATGCCGCCAAGAGTCAAGATACTGCCGCCCTGGTGGCTGCAGTGCGCGTCGGATTGTCGCGTGCAATCGTCCAAAGCATTGTAGGGCTTGACTCCGAGCTGCCTGTTATCACCTTGGAACCAAGGTTGGAACAAATATTGCTCAATAGTATTCAGAAGGCTGGGCAGGGCGCTGATGAGGGCGTGTTGCTGGAGCCAAGCATGGCAGAGAAGCTGCAACGTTCGTTGATCGAGGCCGCGCAGCGCCAGGAAATGGAAGGCCATCCGGTGATCCTGCTGGTGGCTGGCCCCGTCCGGGCGATGTTGTCGCGGTTTGGACGCCTGGCTATACCGAATTTGCACGTATTGGCTTACCAGGAAATTCCTGACAATAAGCAAGTGACTATCGTCGCGACAGTAGGGCCCAACGGCTGAGGTAGTGGGATATGCAAGTGAAGCGTTTTTTCGCCGCCGATATGCGTCAGGCCATGAAACTGGTACGTGATGAGTTGGGCGCCGACGCTGCGATTATCGGTAACCGTCGTATTGCCGGCGGTGTGGAGCTGACGGCTGCCCTGGATTACAAACCCTCGGCCCTGGCGCCGCGTGTGCCGAACATGGAACTGGAAGACGAGCTGCGCAAGACCGCTTCGCGCATTGTCTCGGCCCAGGCTGAACTGAGCATGCGTGGCGACAGCGACGCCTCGACCAATCGCCAGCTGTTTGCCGGGCTGCCGTTGACCGCGTCCGAGCCGCTGGTAGAGCCGACTTTTGTTGAACCACCGCGTCCTGCTGCGCCAGCCCCGGCGCCGGCGGTAGACCAGCGGGTGTTCGACTCGATGCGTTTCGAACTCAACGGCCTGCGTGAACTGCTGGAAGTGCAGCTGGGTTCGCTGGCCTGGAACCAGTTGCAGGGCAGCCAGCCACAACAGGCCAACCTGTGGCGTCGCCTGCAACGCATTGGCCTGTCCGGCCCGTTGTCCCGCGACCTGCTGCAACTGACCACGCAAATTGAAGAACCTCGCCAGGCCTGGCGCATGCTCCTGGCCCACCTGGCGCGGATGATCGTCACCCCGGAAATCGAACCCCTGGAAGAAGGCGGTGTGATTGCCATGGTCGGCCCGGCCGGCATGGGCAAGACCACCACCCTGGCCAAGCTGGCCGCACGTTACGTGCTCAAGTACGGCGCCCAGAACATCGCGCTGGTGAGCATGGACAGCTACCGCATCGGCGCCCAGGAACAACTCAAGACCCTGGGCCGCATCCTCAATGTGCCGGTGACCCACGTCGACCCGGGCCAGTCCCTGGCCAACGCCCTCGACCCATTGCTGCGCAAGCGCGTGGTGCTGATCGACACCGCCGGCCTGCAAGCCAGCGACCCCGCCCTGCGCATGCAGCTGGAAAGCTTGGCCGGGCGCGGGATCAAATCCAGAAACTATTTGGTGCTTGCCACTACCAGCCAGAAGCAGGTATTGACCGCCGCCTACCACAGCTACAAGCGCTGCGGGCTGGCGGGTTGCATCCTGACTAAACTGGATGAGACGGCAAGCCTGGGCGAAGTATTGAGCCTGGCAATCAGTCATGAATTACCGGTCGCCTACCTGACCGACGGGCCGCGGATCCCGGATGATTTGCATCTGCCGCGCCGTCATCAGTTGGTCAGCCGGGCTGTCAGCGTGCAAATGCAGGAAGAACCCAGTGAGGAAGCGATGGCTGACATGTTTGCTGACCTCTACCACAGCCCGAACAAGCGAGTTGGCTGAGGCATCATGGCTTTCTATTTAAAAATGACAGTGAAAAGTATCTACATCGATGGCCTGCCAGCAGTTCGCGCGGCCAACTTATGTAGCCTGCGTCTAAGCAAGACAAGGTAAAGAAATAAAATGGGCAGCATGCATCCCGTACAGGTGATCGCGGTGACCGGCGGCAAAGGTGGCGTCGGGAAAACTAACGTGTCAGTGAATTTGTCCCTGGCCCTGGCAGAGCTTGGCCGTCGCGTCATGCTGCTGGATGCTGACCTGGGGCTGGCGAACGTCGACGTTCTGCTGGGACTGACGCCCAAACATACCCTGGCCGATGTCATCGAAGGCCGCTGTGAGCTGCGCGACGTACTGTTGCAAGGCCCCGGCGGGATTCGCATCGTGCCGGCCGCTTCCGGCACCCAGAGCATGGTGCACCTGAGTCCGGCGCAACATGCCGGCCTGATTCAGGCGTTCAGCGACATTGGCGACAACCTCGACGTACTGGTGATCGACACCGCCGCCGGGATCGGCGAGTCGGTGGTCAGTTTCGTGCGCGCAGCCCAGGAAGTGTTGCTGGTGGTGTGCGACGAACCCACCTCGATCACCGACGCCTACGCCCTGATCAAACTGCTCAACCGCGACTACGGCATGAACCGCTTCCGCGTGCTGGCCAACATGGCCCAAAGCCCGCAGGAAGGGCGGAATCTGTTCGCCAAGTTGACCAAGGTCACGGATCGCTTCCTCGATGTCGCCTTACAATACGTTGGCGCAGTTCCTTACGACGAGTGTGTGCGCAAGGCCGTGCAAAAGCAGCGTGCGGTCTATGAAGCGTTCCCTCGTTCGAAGTGCGCATTGGCGTTCAAGGCTATTGCCCAGAAGGTCGATACCTGGCCGTTGCCCGCCAATCCCCGGGGGCATCTGGAGTTTTTCGTCGAGCGATTGGTGCATCAGACGAGCGCAGGACCGGTGCTATGACAGCCAGCGGCTACAACCTTTACAAGAAGTCGGCACGTGACAGTCAAGTCGAATTGATCGAGCGCTATGCGCCCCTGGTCAAGCGCATTGCCTATCACCTGCTGGCGCGCTTGCCTGCCAGCGTGCAGGTCGAGGACTTGATCCAGGCCGGGATGATCGGCCTGCTTGAAGTGTCGACCAAGTACGACGCGAGCAAGGGCGCGAGTTTCGAGACATACGCGGGTATCCGTATCCGTGGGGCCATGCTCGATGAAGTGCGTAAAGGTGATTGGGCGCCGCGATCAGTGCACCGCAATACGCGGATGGTGAGTGACGCAATTCGCTCAATTGAAGCAAAAACCGGTCGCGACGCTAAAGATCATGAAGTTGCGGCCGAACTCCAATTGAGTCTCGACGATTACTACGGGATTTTGAACGATACCTTGGGCAGCCGGCTGTTCAGTTTCGACGACCTTTTACAGGACGGCGAACATGAAGGGCTGCACGAGGACGGCGCGAGTGCCCATCTCGAACCGTCACGGGACCTGGAAGATGAACGCTTCCAGAGCGCGCTGGCGGACGCGATAGCCAATTTGCCGGAGCGTGAGCGACTGGTGTTGGCGCTGTACTACGACGAAGAGCTGAACCTCAAGGAAATCGGTGAGGTCCTGGGGGTCAGCGAATCGCGGGTCAGCCAGTTACACAGCCAGTGCGCGGCCCGCTTGCGGGGGCGTTTGGGAGAGTGGCGAGCGCGCTGACAGGCAGTGTGGGGACACTGCGAACGATACCGTCCAGGCCCTGCGCCCGGACGGGCTTGGCCCGTGGTGCGCCCCCGGTAGTCCTTTTTGTGTAACGCCTGTTGATTGATATGGCGCGCCCAGGTGCTGGGCGCGTTTAAGACTGCTTGGAGGTCGAATTGGACAAGAACATGAAAATCCTCATCGTTGATGACTTCTCAACGATGCGGCGGATCATAAAAAACCTGTTGCGTGACCTTGGGTTCACTAACACGGTCGAGGCGGATGACGGTATTACGGCGATTCCGATCCTCAACAGCGGGAGCATCGACTTTCTGGTAACGGACTGGAACATGCCGGGCATGACCGGTATCGATCTGCTGCGCCACGTGCGCGCTGATGAAAAACTGCGCAGCCTGCCTGTGCTGATGGTGACCGCTGAAGCCAAGCGTGAACAGATCATCGAAGCCGCCCAGGCCGGGGTCAACGGCTACGTGGTCAAGCCATTCACTGCACTGGCCTTGAAAGAGAAGATCGAAAAGATCTTCGAACGCATCGGTCATTGATGCTGCCACGGGGGAGCTATGGAGCATAAAGAATCATCGCAGGCCGACTTTGAGTCGACCCTGAAAAAACATGCTCATCAACTCGTCGAAAGCCTTGAAAGAGGCCAGTTCGGCGACGCGGTGCAGTTGATCCATGAGCTCAACCAGACCCGTGACCGCGGCCTGTACCAGGAAGTGGGCAAGCTCACCCGTGAGTTGCACAGTGCGATAGTCAATTTTCAGATTGACCCGCACATGCCCCAGGCCGAGGAAATCTCGCAGATCACGGATGCCACCGAACGCCTGTCCTACGTGGTCAGGCTGACTGAGGCGGCGGCCAACCGCACCATGGACCTGGTGGAAAACGCCACGCCTCTGGTCAACGGTATGGCCAGTGAAGCCAAGGCCCTGAGCACTGACTGGGGCCGGTTCATGCGTCGGGAAGTGGGCGCTGAGGAGTTTCGTGAGCTGGCGCGTCGGGTCGAGGGCTTTTTGTCCCGCAGCGAGCAGGAAAATCGCACGGTTTCCAGCAACCTCAATGACATTCTGCTGGCCCAGGATTACCAGGACCTCACCGGTCAGGTGATCAAGCGTGTGACCCAACTGGTCACCGAAGTGGAAAGCAACCTGCTCAAACTGGTGTTGATGGCGGGCCAGGTCGACCGGTTTGCCGGCATCGAACATGACCGCGCAGCGATCCTTTCTGAAAAAGATCCACAAAAACACCTCGCCAAGGGTGAAGGTCCGCAGATTCATGCCGATAAACGTGAAGACGTTGTATCCGGGCAAGACGACGTAGACGATTTGCTGTCCAGTTTAGGCTTCTAAGGAGCACACCCATGAGCTTCGGCGCCGATGAAGAAATCCTTCAGGATTTCCTTGTAGAGGCCGGCGAAATTTTAGAGCAACTGTCCGAACAACTGGTCGAGCTGGAAAGCCGACCGGATGATGCGAACCTGCTCAATGCAATTTTTCGCGGTTTTCATACTGTAAAAGGGGGCGCCGGCTTCCTCCAGCTCCACGAGCTGGTGGAGTGCTGTCACATCGCCGAGAACGTGTTCGACATCCTGCGCAAGGGTGAGCGACACGTCGACTCGGAACTGATGGACGTGATCCTGGAAGCACTGGACGCGGTCAACGGCATGTTC
This sequence comes from Pseudomonas sp. C6002, assembly GCF_013385805.1. Taxonomy (NCBI): domain Bacteria; kingdom Pseudomonadati; phylum Pseudomonadota; class Gammaproteobacteria; order Pseudomonadales; family Pseudomonadaceae; genus Pseudomonas; species Pseudomonas sp. C6002. The sequence continues at coordinate 204,193 of NZ_JACAPH010000032.1, forward strand.
AGTGAAGTGCGCGAGCGCGCACCGATCACTGCCGCCACGCCGGAACTGCTGGCCGCCCTGGCGCGCCTGGCGGAACCTGCGGCCAACGCTCCCGTGGTGGAAGCGGTGGCTGAGCCGGTTGCCGAGCCTGCGGGCGACGTGACCGACAGCGAATTTGAACAACTGCTGGACTCGCTGAACGCCGTCAAGGCCGAAGCCGAAGCGCCGGCAGCCAGTGCGCCGGCCATGGTGCCGACCACCGAAGACATTACCGACGCCGAGTTCGAGTCGTTGCTCGACCAGTTGCACGGCAAGGGCCAGTTTGCCCCGGACGCGGTGGCCGCAGCGCCAGCGCCAACGGAAGCCGCGGCGCCCGTCAGCAATGAAATCACCGACGACGAATTTGAAGCGCTGCTGGACCAGTTGCACGGCAAAGGCTCGTTTGCCGCCGAGGCTCTGCCGGAAGTCGCCGCAACGGCCGCCGCGCCTGCGGCACCCGCTGCTGCGCCGGCCGCCGATGGACTGATCTCCGATCACGAATTCGAAGCCCTGCTGGATGAACTGCACGGCAAGGGCAAGTTCACCGAAGTGGTCGGCGCTGCTGCACCGGCTGCTGCCGCAGCTGTCGCAACACCGGCTCCTGCCGCCAAGGCTGCCGCGCCTGTCGCAGCGAAAGCGGCTCCAGCACCGGCCCGGGCTGCCACGGCTGCCCCGGCCCCGGACAAGCAACCGGCCAGTGAAGCCGAAACCACCGTGCGGGTTGATACCGCGCGCCTGGACGACATCATGAACATGGTCGGCGAACTGGTGCTGGTGCGTAACCGCCTGGTGCGCCTGGGCCTGAACAGTGGCGACGAGGCCATGCAAAAGGCCGTGTCGAACCTCGACGTGGTCACCGCAGACCTGCAGACCGCCGTCATGAAGACCCGGATGCAGCCGATCAAGAAAGTCTTCGGGCGTTTCCCGCGCCTGGTTCGCGACCTGGCACGCCAGCTCAAGAAAGAGATCAACCTGGAACTGGTGGGTGAAGAAACCGACCTCGACAAAAACCTTGTCGAGGCCCTGGCCGACCCGCTGGTCCACTTGGTGCGCAACGCGGTCGACCACGGTGTCGAGACGCCGGAAGAGCGCGAAGCCTCGGGCAAGAACCGCCAGGGCAAAGTGATCCTGGCGGCCGAACAGGAAGGCGACCATATCCTGCTGTCGATCACCGATGACGGCAAAGGCATGGACCCCACGGTACTGCGCAACATTGCAGTCAAGCGTGGGGTGATGGACAAGGACGCCGCCGACCGCCTCACCGACACCGAGTGCTACAACCTGATCTTCGCCCCGGGCTTCTCCACCAAGACCGAGATTTCCGACGTGTCGGGCCGTGGCGTGGGCATGGACGTGGTGAAGACCAAGATCAGCCAGCTCAACGGCTCGATCAACATCTACTCGACCAAGGGCCAGGGCTCGAAGATCGTCATCAAGGTGCCGTTGACCCTGGCGATCATGCCGACCCTGATGGTGATGCTGGGCAACCAGGCGTTCGCCTTCCCGCTGGTCAACGTCAACGAAATCTTCCACCTCGACCTGTCGCGCACCAACGTGGTGGACGGCCAGGAAGTGGTGATCGTGCGCGACAAGGCGTTGCCGCTGTTCTACCTCAAGCGCTGGCTGGTGGCTTCGGCCAAGCATGAAGAGCAGCGCGAAGGCCATGTGGTGATTCTTTCCGTGGGCACCCAGCGTATCGGCTTCGTGGTCGATCAACTGGTGGGCCAGGAAGAAGTGGTCATCAAGCCTTTGGGCAAAATGCTGCAGGGAACCCCGGGCATGTCGGGTGCGACCATTACCGGTGACGGTCGGATCGCGCTGATTCTGGATGTTCCGAGCATGCTCAAGCGTTACGCCGCACGGCGTATTTGATTCGGCCCGGGCAGGGCGGTTGTCCCTCGCCCGGCCTAACGGAGTGTTTATGGTAGTCAAGGTCCTGGTGGTGGACGATTCGGGTTTCTTCCGCCGCCGCGTCTCGGAAATTCTTTCATCGGATTCCAATATCCAGGTGGTCGGCACGGCCACCAACGGCAAAGAGGCGATCGATCAGGCCCTGGCCCTCAAGCCGGACGTGATCACCATGGACTACGAGATGCCGATGATGGACGGCATCACGGCGGTGCGGCACATCATGCAGCGCTGCCCGACGCCGGTGTTGATGTTCTCTTCGCTGACCCACGAAGGCGCCCGGGTCACCCTGGATGCGCTGGATGCCGGCGCGGTGGACTTCCTGCCGAAGAATTTCGAAGACATCTCGCGCAACCCCGAGAAGGTCAAGCAGATGCTCTGCGAGAAGGTGCACAGCATCTCCCGCAGTAACCGTCGCAGCCTGTTCAGTGCGCCGGCGCCCGCACCCGTTACGCCGCCACCGGCCGCCCCGAGCACCTTTGGTCGCCCGGCGCCGGCACCGGTTGCGCGCCCGGCCGCCGCCCCGGTGCGTACGGCTGCGCCCGCCGCACATTCACCTGCGCCCAAGCGCAAGGCCTACAAGCTGGTGGCCATCGGTACGTCCACCGGCGGCCCGGTGGCCTTGCAGCGGGTGTTGACCCAATTGCCGGCGAACTTCCCGGCGCCGATCGTGTTGATCCAGCACATGCCGGCCGCGTTCACCAAGGCGTTCGCCGAGCGCCTGGACAAGCTGTGCCGCATCAGCGTCAAGGAAGCCGAGGATGGCGACATCCTGCGTCCGGGTCTGGCGCTGCTGGCCCCTGGTGGCAAGCAGATGATGGTCGATGGCCGTGGTGCGATCAAAATCCTGCCGGGTGACGAACGCCTGAACTACAAGCCGTGTGTGGATATCACCTTCGGGTCTGCGGCCAAATCCTACGGCGACAAAGTTTTGGCGGTGGTGTTGACCGGCATGGGCGCCGACGGCCGTGAAGGCGCGCGCCTGCTCAAGCAGGGCGGCAGCGCGATCTGGGCCCAGGATGAAGCCAGCTGCGTGATCTATGGCATGCCCATGGCCATCGTCAAGGCCGACCTGGCCGACGCCGTCTACAGCCTCGACGACATCGGCAAGCACCTGGTGGAGGCTTGCCTCTGATGGATGTATTGAGCCTGATTGGCATCATCATGGCGTTTGTCGCGATTATCGGCGGCAACTACCTCGAAGGCGGCCACCTGGGCGCCCTGGCCAACGGCCCGGCAGCGTTGATCGTGATCGGCGGCACCGTGGGCGCGGCGTTGTTGCAGTCGCCCATGAGTTCGTTCAAGCGCGCGATGCAGATCATCATCTGGATTATCTTCCCGCCGCGTGTCGACTTGCCGGGCGGCATCGACCGCGTGGTCAACTGGAGCCTCACGGCGCGCAAGGAAGGCCTGCTTGGGCTGGAAGGCGTGGCCGATGCCGAGCCCGACAGCTACGCACGCAAAGGCCTGCAACTGCTGGTGGACGGCGCCGAGCCGGAAGCGATTCGCAGCATCCTCGAAGTGGACTTCTACACCCAGGAAAGCCGCGACATCAACGCGGCCAAGGTCTTTGAAAGCATGGGCGGCTACGCGCCGACCATCGGCATCATCGGTGCGGTGATGGGCTTGATCCACGTGATGGGCAACCTGGCCGATCCGTCGCAACTGGGCAGCGGGATTGCCGTGGCGTTCGTCGCCACCATCTACGGCGTGGCCAGTGCCAACCTGGTGTTGTTGCCGGTGGCCAGCAAGCTCAAGTCGATCGCCCTGCGCCAGTCGCGTTATCGCGAGATGTTGCTCGAAGGCATCCTCTCGATTGCCGAGGGTGAAAACCCGCGCTCCATCGAATTGAAGCTCCAGGGCTTCATGGATTGATGGGAGGTATTTGTTGTGAGCCGTCGCCGCCGCGAGCCTGAAGAACACGTCAACCATGAACGCTGGCTGGTGTCCTACGCCGACTTCATTACGTTGCTGTTCGCGTTTTTTGTGGTGATGTACTCCATTTCCTCGATCAACGAAGGCAAGTACAAAGTCATTTCCCAGGCGCTGATTGGCGTGTTCAACGACGCTGACCGCGCCCTCAAGCCGATACCCATTGGCGAAGAACGCCCCAAGACCGTGACCCCGGCCAAGCCGCTGGTCAACGACAGCGATGAAACCGCCGCCGGCATTGGTGGCACCAGCGACCCGCTGAAAAGCATCGCCGATAACATCAGCGCGGCCTTTGGCGACCTGATCAGCTCCAACCAGATGACCGTGCGCGGCAATGAGTTGTGGGTCGAGATCGAGCTCAATTCCAGCCTGCTGTTCGCCAGTGCCGATGCAATGCCCAGCGACCAGGCGTTTACCATCATCGACAAGGTGGCGGCGATCCTGAAGCCGTTTGAAAACCCGGTCCACGTTGAAGGCTTTACCGATAACCTGCCGATCAGTACCGCGCAGTACCCGACCAACTGGGAGCTGTCTTCGGCCCGGGCGGCGAGTATTGTACGAATGCTCGCGATGCAGGGTGTGAACCCCGGGCGCCTGGCGTCGGTGGGTTACGGCGAGTTCCAGCCGGTGGCCAATAACGCCACGGCGGAAGGCCGTGCGCGCAACCGTCGGGTGGTGCTGGTGGTGTCGCGCAACCTGGACGTACGCCGCAGCCTGACCGGTACCGGCACTGCCAATGCAACACCGGATGCCGCCTTGAAGCGGGCTGGCACACAAACTGCACCAGCGCCCGTAAAGGCGCCGGTTCGCGGGAGTGCCGTCAATTCTCCGTCACCGGCTCTATAACCCCATGCAATTTCTCGGTCGAGCCTGTGCCTGCCGGGAGGAACAATCCGAATGAGAGTCTGGGCAGTTGCCAATCAAAAGGGTGGTGTCGGTAAAACCACCACGTCCATCGCCTTGGCCGGCTTGCTGGCCGAGGCCGGCAAGCGTGTGGTCGTGGTCGACCTGGACCCCCACGGCTCCATGACCAGCTATTTCGGCTATGACCCGGATGCCCTGGAACACAGTTGCTACGACCTGTTCCTGCACAAGGGCAGCGTGCCGGCCGACTTGCCGGGGCAACTGTTGCTGCCTACCAGCAATGAAAAGATCTCGCTGTTGCCGTCCAGCACCGCCCTGGCCACCCTTGAGCGCCAGTCGCCGGGGCAGAGCGGCCTGGGCCTGGTGATCGCCAAGACCCTGGCGCAGCTGTGGCAGGACTTCGACTACGCGATCATCGACAGCCCGCCGTTGCTCGGCGTGCTGATGGTCAACGCCCTGGCCGCCAGCCAACAGCTGGTGATCCCGGTGCAGACCGAGCACCTGGCCGTCAAGGGCCTAGAGCGGATGGTCAGCACCCTGGCGATGATCAACCGCTCGCGCAAGCAAGCGCTGCCGTTCAGCATCGTGCCGACCCTGTTTGACCGCCGTACCCAGGCGTCCCTCGGCACCTTGCGGGTATTGCGCGATGCTTATCCGGACACCATCTGGCAAGGCTACATCCCGGTGGACACGCGCCTGCGGGATGCGAGCCGGGCAGGGCTGACGCCGTCGCAGTTCGACGGCAAGAGCCGTGGGGTGCTGGCGTATCGGGCGTTGCTCAAGCACCTTTTGTCCCAGCAACTTGTGGCGCAGGTGGCATGATGGTCATAAACAGCCCTGTAGGAGCCTGGCTTGCCAGCGATGCAGACGCCGCGGTTTTCCTGACCAAACCGGCTCTCGATTCAAGTCCGGACACTCACAGGCCGATAACCTCTGAATACAGGGTTGATGGGGCTTGCGCGTGGGCATACAGATGAACCGTCCCGTTGATTTCAAGACCCGGCCGCAGCTGGCGCTGGAGTCCTACCTGGACGCCTTGCTCCAGGACGCCACCGAGGACATGCCGGAACCGATTCTGATCCTCGATGAAGTCATCGAGCCTGAACCTGCTGCCCTGGACGAGTTTCAGTTGGCGGTCCTGGAAGAACAGGCCCGTGATGCGTTGGTGGTTCCCGTAGCCGTTCCTGTACCGGTTGCTGTGCCCGTCGAGCCTGTGGTGATTGCGCCTGTAGTGGTGGAGCCGGTGGTTGAGGTTCACCTCCCGCCGAGCATTACGCCGCCGCCGGTACAGGGCGACGGTCGCCCGGTGTGGGCTGCGGAGCCGTTCGAATGTTTGCTGTTCGATGTCGCCGGGTTGACCCTGGCCGTGCCGCTGGTGTGCCTGGGTTCGATCTACTCCCTGGAAGGCCAGGAGTTGACGCCGTTGTTCGGCCAGCCGGATTGGTTCCTCGGGATCCTGCCGAGCCAGCAGGGCAACTTGAAGGTATTGGACACCGCGCGTTGGGTGATGCCCGACCGCTACCGCGATGACTTCCGCCAGGGCCTGCAATACGTTATTTCGGTCCAGGGCTACGAGTGGGGGCTGGCGGTGCATCAGGTCAGCCGCTCATTGCGCCTGGACCCGAACGAAATCAAATGGCGCAGCCACCGGGGCCAGCGGCCATGGCTGGCGGGCACTGTGATCGAACACATGTGCGCGTTGCTGGATGTCGCCGAACTGGCGGAGTTGATTGCCAGCGGCGCGGTAAAAGCCATGCCGCTGAACAAACGCACTTGATAACAAGCAGCAGCGCTACGGCGCTGCCTAAGAACACACACCGTAACCAACGGTATTTGAAGGGGTCTGGAGTATGAACAAGTCAGTATCCGCACAAGGTCTGGTGGATGATCCAATCCTGCAATGGGTCACCTTCAAGCTGGACAACGAGTCCTACGGCATCAACGTGATGCGTGTGCAGGAAGTGCTGCGCTACACCGAAATCGCTCCGGTTCCGGGTGCCCCAAGCTATGTGCTGGGCATCATCAACCTGCGCGGCAACGTGGTGACCGTGATCGACACCCGCCAGCGTTTTGGCCTGGTGCCGACCGAAGTCAACGACAACACCCGCATCGTGATCATCGAAGCCGACAAGCAAGTGGTCGGGATCATGGTCGACAGCGTGGCGGAAGTGGTTTACCTGCGCCAATCCGAAGTCGAGACTGCGCCGAACGTCGGCAACGAAGAATCGGCCAAGTTCATCCAGGGTGTCTGCAACAAGAACGGCGAACTGCTGATTCTGGTTGAGCTGGACAAGATGATGAGCGAAGAAGAGTGGCAGGACCTGGAGAATATCTGATTGTTTCTTGAGGTAGCGGTGATCGTCCTGGCCATCCTTTGGGCCGGGACCCTGGGCTTCCTGCTGCGTTATGTTCGCCAGCAACGGGAATTGGCCACTCGACAAGTCGAGCGCGACGCTGTGCGCGACCGGCGGATCCTGGAGCTGGCCAAGCGGGTCGACCACTTCCAGCAAAGTGCGGTGCGTGTGGGTGATGAAGTGCACGAGCTGCGTTCGGTGCTGGCGCCGTTGCCGGACAAGCTGTCGGCACTCGAGCAGCGTGACCCGTCGAGCCTCTCATTCGCCCAGGCGGCGAAGCTGGTGGGCATGGGCGCCACGGTGGATGAGCTGACCCAGTCCTGCGGGTTGACCCAGGCTGAAGCGCAGTTGATGAGCCGGTTGCACAAGGACAACTGAAGGTTACGAGCTGCAAGCGGTATTGCTTGCAGCTTATAGCCGGTGCCGGTTGCTCAGCCATTCGGCCATGGTCGAGTCCTCCAAAGCATATTCACCACGGTTGGCTTTCCAGACCAACTCCTTCTCCCGCAGCACTTCCAGTGCTTTCTGCACGTTTGGCGTGCTGGCGTTCGGCTCGACCTGGGCCTGTTCCAGCTTGCGGTTCACATCCTGGAAGGTTTTTTCCGCAAACGGCGAGAACGCTTGCTTGCTCAGGGTTCGTTCGCCCATCACTTCCAGTACTGCTTGTTGCAAGGGTGACAGGTCGTTGTAGGCGCTCTCGTAGTCACTCCAGATTCCGGCCTGGTGATTGAGTGCTCCGGTCCTCAGCAACTCGCCAAGGTTGCTGGCCTCGCCAAGACCCACGCTCACTTCGGTCAACAGTTTGTTGAGCATTTCCGGGCGTCGGCCGACGAGCTGAAACGCGTAGTCCATATCCTCAAGGTTGAACTGGTTGGTCGCAGCCAGGCGCTGGTTCCACAGGTCCGTCACGAACTCCACAAAGTCGCGGCTCAGCAACGGGAATGGCGTGATGTGGGCGCCGAAGAACGGTTGTTTGCTCTTGAGTACCAGGTTGGCCAGTTTGTCCCGGCTGGAGCCGGTGAAGACCAGGCGCAGGCCATCGGCCGTGCTGCTGCCGTTGAGATGATCCCGTGCCGCCTTGAGGGCGAACATGGCGTTCACCCCGCCTTCGCTGTTGAGGGCGTGCTGGGCCTCGTCCACGATCAGCACGATCATTTGCCCCGAGACCTGGTGCAGCACGTCCAGGGCGTGGCTGAGCGTGGTGCCGGCGGGCAGTTGAGGCTTGGTGAAATCCCAACTCAAGGTGCGCAGCAGGCTGATCTTGTCGATACCGGCCTTCTTGGCCGCTTTGCTCACTGCGCTTTCGAACTCGCCCAGGGCTTTGCCGATGGCGCCGGAGATCAGTTCGGCGGGGTCGACTTCACGGTTCATCCACAGGTCCACGTACACCGGCAGCCAGCCCCGGGCCTTGCACTCGGGGATAAGGTCGTTGCGCAGGAACGTACTCTTGCCGGTACGGCGCGGAGCCGCGAGGAACATGCCGGAGCTGTAGTCGGCAAATGACTCGCCTGCCAGATCACGGGCGAGCGCTTCGGCGAGTAGCCTTCGACTGAGAATCGGGCGGGTAGGGCTCATGGGTTTATCCTGAACTATCGGGTTCGAGATAATCTATACCTCGAAAGATATAATTGCTATACACCACCCACCGCAACTGATCATTCCCACGCTCTGCGTGGGAATGCATCCCGTGACGCTCCGCGTCACCCCTGCGCAAGACTTGAACGTTGCAGCGCCGGTTGGACGCGGAGCTCCGAGGCGGCGTTCCCACGCAGAGCGTGGGAACGATCAGCCGGCTCCCACCTTAATAATCGTCGCCTCTTTCCGTCACATCCCGCTCCACCGGCCCCGCGTCCGGGTCGTAGCCCACCGGGAACTTGCCCTTCAGCGTCCAGGCAAACGCGATGATCTCGGCGACGGTGCGGTACAACTCTTCCGGGATGCTGTCGCCCAACTCCATGCGTGCCAGTAATTTGACCAGCTCGGCATTTTCGTAAATCGGGACTTCGTTCTCCCGGGCCAGCTTGAGGATGGCTTCGGCCAGGGCATCGTCGCCCTTGGCGGTGAGGGTCGGCGCTTGTCGCCCGTCGTATTTGAGGGCGATGGCCTGGCGGGGCGGGTTGGGGGTTTTCATGCGGTTTCATCCACCCAGCGTTGTTCAAGCCCGGTTTTCGGGCCCCGTGGCGGGGTGCCGAGGTGGCAGTCGAGGTCGCCGACGTTGAGTCCCGACGACACCAGGCGCTCGCGCAGGCTGCCCAGGTGGCTTTCGATCAGGCTGGCGGTGAAGGGCCGGGTCGCCCACAACTGGCTCGACAGTTTGCCCTGGCTCAGTTGCGCCTGGACCTGCAACGGGCCGAGCGGCTCCATGTCGAGCGCCATTTCCACGCGCCAGAGCATTTGCTTGGGATCCTTGCTGTCCTTGCGTTCCGGCTGTTCCTTGTCGGGCGCCGGTTCTTCCCGCTGGAACTTGACCTGCAACGGCACGATGTCCTGCAAGGTGCGCATGGGGATTTCCAGCTGCCAGGTGGTCAAGAGCTTGCCGTCGGCGGTGGTACCGGTCTGCTCCAGGCTCGACAGCTGATGGCTTTGCAGGCGGGAGATGGCCCCGGCGGCCAGGCGCAGCAGGTTTTCCAGGTCACTTTCACCTTCCAGGCGTTGCATCAGCCGATCGGGCAACGGAAAGCCTGCGGGCGCCTGCCTGGCGCCGACCTGGCCGAGGGTGCCCAGCGGGCTGCGTACGAAGCTGGGCAGCAACTGCGCCAGGGTGTTGGCAGCGAGGATCGCATTCAGATTGGTGCTGGCGGGCAGGGATGGCAGCAGGTCGGCGACGAAGCGCAGCAGCGCGCCTTTCATGTCCAGCGGCGGTATCTGCGGGTTTTGCCCGGCCAGCAACTTGGCTTCGAGGAAGGTCCCGCTGTTCTGGATCAGTTGCGCCAGCACCTTGGGGTTGCTGGCCTGGGCCAGGTCGGGCAGGCCGGCGAGCAAACGCTCGGCGGCGGCGCGCAGGTCGGCCCCGGTGCCGTCGCTGCTGGTCGCCGGCAGGCTTTGCAGCGCGGTGAATACCACGTCCAGCGAGCCCTGGCGGCTTTGCTGGGTGGAGAGTTGCTGGGCCACGGCCAATTGGTCCTGGCGCCCGCTCAGCGGTACAAAGCTCAAGGTCTGCGCACTTTGCACCACGGCGCTGAGCAGGCTGCCGACGCGCAAGGGCTGCGGGCTTTCGACGGTCAGGGTCGCGCCGCTGAGGACGTTATTGAGCACCGACACCAGTGAGCGATACACCACCGGCTGGTTGGCGCCCTGTGGCAGCGCCTGGGTGGTCAGCACCTTGCCTTGCAGCAGGGTGCCCACCGGTAACTGGCTGGTATCGATACGCGTCAGCGCGGCGACGCTGGAACTCAGGGCCTGCTGCAGGCTGATGGACAAATTGCCCGACGGCGTCTGGCTGACTTCCACCTGGGTACCCAGCGGCAGCGGCTGGCTGCTGCTGGCCTGCACCAGGGTTTGCCGGCCGCCTTCCAGGGTCAGCTTGAGCAGCAACTGAAATGCATCGCTGCCTTGTTTCAGTGCCAGCACCTCGGCATTTACGGTTTTTCCGGGGTCGATCAGGCCGGTCTGCGGCTCCAGCAGTTTCAGCAACTCGCCCGCTGCAGGCGCGGGCGCAGGCCCGGCCGGAAGCGTCGGGGGGAGCGTGGGAAGATTGATCTCACCGGTCATCGTGCGCGCCGTCTCAGGGGAAATTGCCCTCTTTAGAGTAGGGCATCACATGTATAATGCCGCCCGTCTTCAAAGAGAGCGTTAAAAACAACACAACTGATTGATCCAGCTCTCTAAAAACGGTCGCCAAAGCAGTTAATGTGCATCTCTTTAACGGCCGTTCCACCGCCGACTTGAACCGTAAAGGCCCGCGATCTCTTGACCAGCCCTCTTCTAGAAGCCGTAGCGCTCGCCTGTGAACGTGACCTGCGGATGCTGTTCGAACACCTCGAACTGCGTCTGGCGGGCGGCGACATGGTGCAGGTCAGCGGCCCCAACGGCAGCGGCAAGACCAGCCTGTTGCGCCTGCTGGCCGGTCTGATGCAGCCGACGGCGGGCGAAGTGCGGCTCAACGGCAAACCGTTGCACGAGCAGCGCACCGAGCTGGCGCGCAACCTGATCTGGATCGGCCACGCCGCCGGAATCAAGGATGTGCTTACCGCTGAAGAAAACCTCAGTTGGCTCAGCGCCCTGCATCATCCCGCCAGCCGCGAGGCGATCTGGCAGGCACTGGCCGCGGTTGGCCTCAAGGGTTTCGAAGACGTTCCCTGCCACACCCTGTCCGCCGGCCAGCAGCGCCGCGTGGCCCTGGCCCGTTTGTATCTCGACGGCCCGCCGCTATGGATTCTCGACGAACCCTTCACCGCCCTCGACAAACAAGGCGTCGCCCAGTTGGAAGAACACCTTGCCGCGCACTGCGAGCAGGGCGGCATGGTTGTCCTGACCACTCACCACACCTTGACGCGCATGCCCGCCGGTTACCGCGACCTCGACCTGGGCCGGTGGGCGGTATGAGCGTATTTGCCCTGTTGGTCGCCCGCGAAGCGCGGTTACTCTGTCGCCGTCCGGCCGAATTGGCCAACCCGCTGGTGTTCTTCGCGATTGTGATCGCGCTGTTCCCGTTGGCGGTGGGCCCCGAGACTAAACTGTTGCAAACCTTGTCTCCGGGACTGGTCTGGGTGGCGGCGCTTTTGTCAGTCCTGCTCTCGCTGGACGGGCTGTTTCGCAGTGATTTTGAAGACGGTTCCCTCGAACAGTGGGTCCTTTCGTCGCACCCCCTGCCACTTCTGGTATTGGCCAAGGTACTGGCACACTGGGCGTTTTCCGGCCTGGCGCTGGTATTGCTCGCGCCGCTGCTGGCGATGATGCTGGGGTTGCCCACCGAATGCCTGCCGGTGTTGCTCCTTTCCTTGTTGCTTGGCACGCCGGTTCTCAGTCTACTGGGCGCCGTAGGTGCGGCACTGACCGTCGGTTTGAAACGCGGTGGCCTGTTGTTGGCGCTGCTGATCTTGCCTTTGTATATCCCGGTGTTGATCCTGGGCAGCGGCGCGTTGCAAGCCGCGCTCCAGGGCATGCCGGCGACCGGTTACCTCCTGTGGCTTGGCAGCCTGGCCGCCCTGGCGGTAACCCTGACACCCTTTGCTATAGCGGCTGGCCTGAAGATCAGCGTCGGCGAATAATGAGGTCTGGTTAAGCGATAGAACCTTAACCAGTAAAGACCCTAAGCTTCTCGCAACGACGAGAAGCAACCGTGATGGAAACAGCATGAACTGGACCTGGTTTCACAAGCTCGGCTCGCCCAAATGGTTTTACGGCATCAGTGGCAAACTGCTGCCGTGGTTGAGCATCGCCGCGGTATTGCTGATCGGCATCGGCCTGGTCTGGGGCCTGGCCTTCGCGCCGCCGGACTATCAGCAAGGCAACAGCTTTCGCATCATCTACATCCACGTGCCTGCCGCGATGCTGGCCCAGTCCTGCTACGTGATGCTGGCGGTGTGCGGCATCGTCGGCCTGGTGTGGAAGATGAAACTGGCGGATGTGGCCCTGCAATGCGCCGCGCCCATCGGTGCCTGGATGACCGCCGTGGCGCTGGTCACCGGCGCGATCTGGGGCAAGCCGACCTGGGGTTCGTGGTGGGTATGGGATGCGCGACTCACCTCGATGCTGATCCTGCTGTTCCTGTACTTCGGCCTGATTGCCCTGGGCAACGCCATCAGCAACCGTGACAGCGCCGCCAAGGCCTGCGCGGTGCTGGCGATCGTCGGCGTGATCAACATCCCGATCATCAAATACTCGGTGGAGTGGTGGAACACCCTGCACCAGGGCGCCACCTTCACCCTCACCGAAAAGCCGGCAATGCCCGTGGAAATGTGGGCGCCGCTGCTGCTGATGGTGCTGGGGTTCTACTGTTTTTTTGGCGCCGTGCTGCTGCTGCGCATGCGCCTCGAAGTGCTCAAGCGTGAAGCCCGCACCAGTTGGGTCAAGGCCGAAGTGCAAAACAGCCTGGGAGCCCGTGGATGAGCTTCAACTCTTTCAGTGATTTTCTCGCCATGGGCCATCACGCCCTGTACGTCTGGACGGCCTATGGCATTTGCCTGGCGGTGCTGGCCCTCAACGTCGCCGCGCCGATCCTGGCCCGCAAGCGTTACCTGCAACAAGAGGCGCGTCGTTTGCGCCGGGAGACCGAAAAGTGAATCCGCTGCGTAGAAAGCGTCTGTTGATCATCCTGGCCATCATGGCCGGTGTCGGCATTGCCGTGACCCTGGCCCTGAGCGCCCTGCGGGAGAACATCAACCTGTTCTACACCCCGACCCAGATCGCCAACGGCGAAGCGCCGCTGGACACCCGAATCCGTGCCGGTGGCATGGTCGAGAAAGGCTCGTTGCAACGCTCCGGCGACTCCCTGGACGTCAAGTTCATCGTCACCGACTTCAACAAGTCCGTGACCATCACCTACCGCGGCATCCTCCCGGACCTGTTCCGCGAAGGGCAGGGCATCGTCGCCCTCGGCAAGCTCAACGCCGACGGCGTGGTAGTGGCCGACGAAGTGCTGGCCAAGCACGATGAAAAATACATGCCGCCGGAAGTCACCAAGGCCCTCAAAGACAGCGGCCAATCCGCCCCGACCCCTGCCAAGGAGGGCTAAGTCATGACGTCCGCACTGTTTATTCCGGAGTTGGGCCAGTTGGCGATGATTCTCGCCCTGTGCTTTGCCATCGTCCAGGCCGTGGTCCCGTTGCTGGGCGCCTGGCGCGGTGACCGCCTGTGGATGAGCCTGGCCCAGCCGGCTGCCTGGGGCCAGTTCGCCTTTCTGGTGTTCGCCTTCGGTTGCCTGACCTACGCCTTCATGACCGACGACTTTTCTGTCGCCTACGTCGCCAATAACTCCAACAGCGCCTTGCCCTGGTACTACAAGTTCAGCGCCGTGTGGGGCGCCCACGAAGGTTCGTTGCTGCTGTGGGCATTGATCCTCGGCGGCTGGACCTTTGCCGTCTCGATCTTCTCCCGCCAACTGCCGCAAGTGATGCTGGCCCGGGTGCTGGCGGTGATGGGCATGATCAGCATCGGCTTCCTGCTGTTCCTGATCATGACCTCCAACCCGTTCACCCGCATCCTGCCGCAGATCCCGGTCGACGGGCACGACCTCAACCCGCTGCTGCAAGACATCGGCTTGATCGTGCACCCGCCGATGCTCTACATGGGCTACGTCGGTTTTTCGGTCGCCTTCGCCTTCGCCATCGCCGCCTTGCTCGGCGGGCGTCTCGATGCCGCCTGGGCGCGCTGGTCGCGGCCGTGGACCATCGTCGCCTGGGCATTCCTCGGCATCGGCATCACCCTGGGCTCGTGGTGGGCCTACTACGAACTCGGCTGGGGCGGCTGGTGGTTCTGGGACCCGGTGGAAAACGCCTCCTTCATGCCCTGGCTGGTGGGCACCGCGCTGATTCACTCGCTGGCAGTCACGGAAAAACGCGGCGTGTTCAAAAGCTGGACCGTGTTGCTGGCCATCGCCGCGTTTTCCCTGAGCCTGCTGGGTACGTTCCTGGTGCGTTCCGGCGTGCTGACCTCGGTGCACGCGTTTGCCTCCGACCCGGAGCGCGGCGTGTTCATTCTGATCTTCCTGCTGTTCGTGGTCGGCGGCTCCCTGACGCTGTTCGCCCTGCGTGCGCCAGTGGTCAAGAGCCACGTGGGCTTCAACCTCTGGTCCCGGGAAACCCTGCTGCTGGGTAATAACCTGGTGCTGGTGGTGGCGGCCTCGATGATTCTGCTCGGTACCCTGTACCCGCTGGTGCTGGATGCCCTGAGCGGCGCCAAGCTGTCCGTCGGCCCGCCGTACTTCAACGCGCTGTTCATCCCGTTGATGGCGCTGCTGATGGTGGTGATGGCGGTCGGCGTACTGGTGCGCTGGAAAGACACCCCGGTGAAATGGCTGGTGGGCATGCTCACCCCGGTACTGCTGGGCAGCGCCGCATTGGCGGTGATCGCCGGGATTGCCTACGGCGACTTCAACTGGGCCGTGCTTGCCACCTTCATGCTCGCGGCCTGGGTATTGCTGGCCGGTGTACGCGACCTGATCGACAAGACCCGCCACAAAGGTTTGATCAAAGGCTTGCCGACCATGACCCGCAGTTACTGGGGCATGCAGGTCGCCCACATCGGCATCGCCGTGTGCGCCCTGGGTGTGGTGTTGTCCAGCCAGAACAGCGCCGAGCGCGACCTGCGCCTGGCCCCCGGCGAGTCCATGGACCTGGCCGGCTACCACTTCATTTTCGAAGGCGCCAAGCACTTCGAAGGCCCGAATTTCACCTCCGACAAAGGCACCGTACGTGTGGTGCGCAACGGTAAGGAAATCGCCGTGCTGCACCCGGAAAAACGCCTGTACACCGTGCAAAGTTCGATGATGACCGAAGCCGGGATCGACGCCGGTTTCACCCGCGACCTCTACGTCGCCCTGGGTGAACCGTTGGGAGATGGCGCCTGGGCCGTGCGGGTCCACGTCAAACCGTTTGTGCGCTGGATCTGGTTCGGTGGCCTGCTCACCGGCTTCGGTGGTTTGCTGGCAGCGATGGACCGGCGCTACCGGGTCAAGGTCAAGAGCCGGGTGCGTGAAGCCCTCGGCCTGCAAGGAGCGCCAGTATGAAGCGTTGGTTGATGGTGTTACCGCTGGCGGCGTTCCTGGTGGTGGCGGTGTTCCTGTATCGCGGGCTGTACCTGGACCCGGCCGAGTTGCCGTCGGCCATGATCGGCAAGCCATTCCCGGCGTTCTCGCTGCCGACGGTGCAGGGCGACAAGACCCTGACCCAGGCTGACTTGCTGGGCAAACCGGCACTGGTCAACGTGTGGGGCACCTGGTGCATTTCCTGCCGCGTGGAGCATCCGGTGCTGAACAAGCTGGCGGAGAAGGGCGTGGTGATCTACGGCATCAACTACAAGGACGACAATGCTGCCGCCCTGAAGTGGCTGGCTGAATTCCACAACCCGTACCAGCTGGATATCCGCGACGAAGACGGCAACCTCGGGCTGAACCTTGGTGTGTACGGCGCTCCGGAAACCTTCTTCATCGACGCCAAGGGCGTGATCCGCGACAAGTACGTGGGCGTGATCGACGAAGTGGTGTGGCGCGAGCAACTGGCCGCCAAGTACCAGGCGCTGGTGGACGAGGCCAAGCCATGAAGCGTTGGTTAGCCGCCGCGGTATTGGGCTTGAGCATGGTCGGCGTGGCCCACGCCGCCATCGACACTTACGAATTTGCCAAGGACGGAGACCGCGAGCGTTTTCGCGAACTGACCAAGGAGCTGCGCTGCCCCAAGTGCCAGAACCAGGACATCGCCGACTCCAACGCACCGATCGCCGCCGACCTGCGCAAAGAGATTTTCCGCATGCTCGGCGAGGGCAAGGACAATCAGCAGATCATCGACTTCATGGTCGACCGCTACGGTGACTTCGTGCGCTACAAGCCGGCGCTCACCGGCAAGACAGCGCTGCTGTGGTTCGGCCCCGCCGGGTTGTTGCTCACAGGCTTAGTCGTTATGGCGGTGATTGTGCGCCGCCGTCGTGTCGCCCCGGCCGATGGCTCGGACTCGCTTTCCGTCGATGAGCGTCAACGCCTCGACCAACTGCTGGACAAAAAAACTGATGATTGATTTCTGGCTCGCAGCAGGTCTGCTGCTTCTGATTGCCTTGAGTTTCCTGCTGATCCCGGTGTTACGCGGCCGCCGTGCCCAGCGTGAAGAGGATCGCACTGCATTGAACGTGGCGCTGTACCAGGAACGCGTGGCGGAACTGCAAACCCAGCAGACCGAAGGCGTGCTGGATGCGGCCCAGCTGGACAGCGGTCGCGCTGAAGCGGCCCGTGAGTTGCTGGCGGATACCGAGGGTGTGGAAAAGCCCCGGGAATCGCGCCTCGGCAAACCGTTGCCGTTGCTCGCGGCGTTTCTGGTGCCGGTGCTGGGCGTGGCGCTGTACCTGCATTACGGTGCCAGCGACAAGGTCGAACTGACCCGCGAATTCTCCCAGCCGCCGGTGTCCATGGAAGACATGACCCGCCGCCTGGAGCGCGCCGCAGCGGCCCAGCCGGATTCGCCGGAAGGCCTGTACTTCCTCGGTCGCGCCTACATGGCCCAGGACCGTTCCGCCGATGCGGCGAAAATCTTCGAGCGCACCGTGGCCCTGGCCGGTCGCCAGCCCGAGTTGCTCGGCCAGTGGGCCCAGGCCCAGTACTTTGCCGACAACAAACAGTGGTCGCCCAAGGTCCAGGCCCTGACCGACGAAGCACTGAAACTCGACCCGAAGGAAGTCACCAGCCTCGGCCTGCTGGGGATCGCCGCCTTTGAAGGCCAGCGTTACCAGGAAGCGATCGACTACTGGAACCGCCTGCTGGCGCAACTGCCACCGGACGACAATTCCCGTGCCGCGCTGCAAGGCGGGATCGACCGGGCCGCCGAGAAGCTCAAGGAGAGCGGCGGCAGCGTGGCGCCCGTGAAGGCAGAAAAACAGATGCAAGTGCGGGTGGACCTGGCCGCCGATGTGAAGGCCAAGGCCTTGCCGACCGACAGCGTGTTCATCTTCGCCCGTGCCGTCAAAGGCCCGCCTGCGCCATTGGCGGCCAAGCGCGTGACCGTGGCCGACCTGCCGATCACCGTCGAGCTGGGCGACAGCGACGCGATGATGCCGCAGTTGAAACTGTCCAACTTTCCCGAAGTCCAACTGGTTGCGCGCATATCCCGGGCAGGTGTTCCCACAGCTGGCGAGTGGATCGGCCGCAGCCAACCCCTGGCCAGCAGCACCACTGCGCTGCAGCAGCTGACCATCGACAGTCCGGACCAATAATTCGAGGAAATGCCCATGACCGCTATCGCACGTATCACCCTGCTCAGCCTGGTACTGGGGTTGAGTGCTTGTGCGGTCCATCGGCCTCCGTCGCCTACCGGGCCGACTATTCCACCGACAGGGCCGTCGACCCAGCCGAGCACCCAGCCCTCGAGCCCGGTGATCAAACCGTCGAAGCCGGTGCCGAGCTCCTCGCCGACCTTCGCACCGCCACCGGGCGCGGCCAGCCACTGGGATGGCAAGATGCAGGTGTATGTGCTGGATGAGCAGGCCGATACGTTCTACCGCCAGCGCACCTACTACCGCTGGAGCAACGGCTGGAGCCGCTCCATCAGCCCGAACGGACCTTGGGAAGAGACCGATGTCCATGGTGTACCGCCGGGGTTGAGCAAGCAGTACGCGCAATGAAAAAAGGCGACCTTCGGGTCGCCTTTTTCATGGCTGGTTTGGAATACAGTCCACCTAACAACAAAGCTCAAATGTGGGAGCGGGCTTGCTCGCGAATACGGCGTGTCAGCCAACAAATCGGGCACTGATATACCGTATTCGCGAGCAAGCCCGCTCCCACATTTTGAATCTCGTTTGATTTGAAATTACGCCAGCTCCTCAGTCTGCCTGGGCGCGCTTGTCCAGTGGACCACCCCGGCAATCACCCCCAGCATCACCCCAAACTCCACAATCCCCATCCAGCCCAACCGCGCCATTAACCAGCCGCTGACTGTCGCCCCCACCGCACCGCCAAAAAACGTCGCCGTCATGTACAAACTATTGATGCGGCCCTGGGCTTTCGGGTCCACTGCAAACGCCCGGGTCTGGTTGGAAACCAGGCCCGACTGCACGCCGATATCCAGCACGATCACCCCCAGCACCAGCAAGATAATCGAAGTCTCGGCACCCGCCAGCAGCAGGAACGCCAAGGTCACAATCCCGATACTCGCCCCAATCACCTTGCGCGAACCCAGCCTGTCGGAAGCCCGCCCACCGAGCGACGCCGCCAACGCACCCGCCGCACCGATAATCCCGAAGCCACCGGCCCAGGCACTGCCCAATTGCCATGGCCCATGAGCCAACAGTGCTGCCAGATTCACCCAAAACGCATTGAAGCAAGCCCACAACAACGCCTGCACCATCATTGATTGGCGAATTGGGCTGTTGTCGCGCATCAGCGGCCACAGCGAAGCCAGCAGGCGAGGGTAGGACAGGTTGGTGCTCGGCACGCCTTGTGGCAGCAGCCTGGCGGCACCGATCCACACCGGGATCATGAAGGCCGCCTCCATCGCGTACACCGCCCGCCAGCCATAAGCCTCACCGACTACGCCGGCGATCGTGCGCCCGAGCAGGATGCCGACCATGATCCCGCTGACCACCGTGCCCACATTGCGCCCGCGTTCGTGGGGCTGCGACATCACCGCCGCGAACGGCACCAGTTGCTGCGGCACACAGCTCACAATCCCCAAGCCGAAAGACGCCCCGATCAGCGCCCAGATGCCCGGTGAAAACGCCGCCGCCAGGGCGAAACAGAACGCCAGGGCGATCTGCCCCAGCACCAGCTTGCGGCGGTCAAAACGGTCGCCCATCGGCAGCAGCAACGCCAGTCCGGTAGCAAAACCCAGCAGGGCGGAACCGGCCACCAGATCCACGGTGGTCACGTCCACGCCCATGTCCGAAGCGATCAGCGGCAGGATTGGCTGGGTGCAGTAAATATTGGTAATCACCGCGCCGGCGATCATCGCCATCATGATGATCTTGCCGCGCGGCGCGACCGCAGGCGCTGTGGAAGGTTGGGATGTCATCGGCAGGCCACTCACGGCGCTCTCCTTCAATGCAGATCTCCGGGAAGGAGATGAGTGGCCAACGTTACGCACTCGCGCTTATCAGGATAATCCCCTAGGATTTGGAATCATCCTTCCAGAATTTGATAGGTTGCCATGAACCGTCTTGAATCCATGTCCATCTTCGTTGCCGTGGTTGATGCAGGCAGCCTGACCGCTGCGGCGCGGCGCCTCGACATGCCGCTGGCCAGCGTCAGCCGCAAGGTGGCTGAACTTGAGACGCACCTGAAAACCCGCCTGCTGCACCGCACCACGCGCCAGCTGTCGTTGACCGATGCCGGCGCCTCTTACCTCGACGCGTGCCGGCGCATTCTTGAAGACATCAGCGAGGCCGAGCGCGCGGCCACTGGCGAATATTCCCAGCCCCGGGGCGAACTGGTGGTTACCGCGCCAGTGGTCTTCGGGCGGCTGCACATCGTGCCGGTGGTGGCGGAATTCCTCGCGCAGTACCCGGAGATCGACATCAACCTGATCCTCACCGACCGCGTCGTGCACCTGATGGAAGAACACTGCGACGTGGCGGTACGCATCGGCGAACTGCCCGACAGCTCGCTCAAGGCCATGCAGGTGGGCACGGTGCGGCGGGTGGTGTGCGCCAGCCCGGCATACCTGGCCGCTCGCGGCATACCCGCTGAGCCCCAGGACTTGGCGGGGCATGACTGCATCACCTTCGAAGTGCTGGCGTCCCAAGGGGCGTGGGGATTTGGCGCAGGTAAAACCGGGCTCTCGGTACCGGTGCATTCGCGGTTGTCGGTGAACACCGCAGAAGCGGCGATTGCGGCGGCGACGTTGGGGGTTGGGGTGATTCGGGTGTTGTCGTATCAGGTGGCGGATGCGGTGCGGGAAGAGGCACTGGCGGTGGTGCTTGAAGCGTTTGAGTCGGCGCCATTGCCCATCAGTTTGGTGCATAAAGGACAGTCACCGTTGCCGCTGAAACTGCGCGCGTTTCTGGATTTTGTAATGCCGCGGTTGCGCGCCCGCATCGCCCAATAACACCGACGAATTTGGACCTGATGAAGATCAAAATGTGGGAGCTGGCTTGCCTGCGATAGCGGTGTATCAGGTTTTGAAACTGTTGCTGATCCACCGCTATCGCGGGCAAGCCCGGCTCCCACATTGGATTTACGTTGCCAGTTGGATCTCGGCAAGGCGCGGCTTTAGAAACTCCAGGGCATCTTTAAACACCTGATGCCACTCTTCTGACGGTTCGCTCGCCAGCGGGTGCCAGAAGAACTGGAACTCGTGGCCGCCATCATCCTCTGCAAAATGGGTCCAGGTATCTGGCAGGTCTTCAGGGATCAGGCATTGATGAAAGGCCCATGTATGCCCCGTGGACGCTGAGTGCCAAGTGCCCAGGTCACGTATCACCTTGCCGGTTATCCCGGCCTCTTCAAGCAACTCTCTAACTGCCGCAACCTCGGTACTTTCGCCAGGCTCCACGCTGCCCTTGACCAGTTGAAGACCTGCCAGTGGGTGTTTGAAGGCGAGGATTTCCAGGGATTGGCGGGTTCGCAGGATGACCGGACATGCCTTGTCTTTTCCCATAACGTTGTCCTTTTGCACATATTGGCGGCCAGCTATTGCACCACAGTCCGGCACATTTCCAATGCCGGGCGAAGACCTTGTGGCGAGGGAGCTTGCTCCCGCTGGACTGCGAAGCAGGCCCAAGTCAGCCACTTCAGTACATCTGACAGACCGTGTCACCCAGGCTTGGGGCCGCTGCGCAGCCCAGCGGGAGCAAGCTCCCTCGCCACAGGTTAGGTTAGGTATGGATCGTTCCCACGCAGAGCGTGGGAACGATCAACGTCCTACAGCTACTTCCAACCTTTCATCAAACCTTCATCAAACGGTTTTACCCCAGTCATGTGCAAGTCATAGGGCTGACACAGCCCGCGCCTACTGTCGTTTGAACTCAAACGCAGCCACGGATGGCTGTTCAACCAGACAGAGAAGCCCATGACTCCAGCTATCCATGTCGATCATCTGAACAAGACCTTTGCGAAGAAATCCGCGCTGGTCGACCTCGAGCTCACCGTTGCCACCGGTGAGATGGTCGCGCTGATTGGCGCTTCCGGCTCCGGCAAGTCCACCTTGCTGCGCCACCTCGCGGGCCTGGCCTGTTGCGACAAGAGCAACGGCGGCAGCGTCAAGGTGCTGGGCCGGGAAGTGCAGGCCAGCGGGCGGTTGAATGGCAAGGTGCGGCGCCTGCGCGCCGACATCGGCTACATCTTCCAGCAGTTCAACCTGGTCAACCGCCTGAGCGTGCTCGACAACGTACTGCTCGGTTGCCTGGGCCGCATGCCGCGCTGGCGCGGCAACCTCGGTTTGTTCAATGCCGAGGAAAAACAGTTCGCCATGGAATCCCTGGCCCGCGTCGGCCTGGCAGACCTGGCCAGCCAGCGCGCCTCCACCTTGTCCGGCGGCCAGCAGCAACGCGTGGCAATCGCCCGCGCTTTGACGCAACGCGCCGAAGTGATCCTGGCGGATGAACCCATCGCCTCCCTGGACCCAGAGTCGGCGCGCAAGGTCATGGAGATCCTCGCCGACATCAACGGCCGCGACGGCAAGACCGTGGTGGTTACCCTGCACCAGGTCGATTACGCCATGCGTTATTGCCCGCGAGCCGTGGCGCTCAAGGGCGGGCGGATTCACTTCGACGGCCAGGCCAGCGAGCTGAGCAGCCAGTTCCTCAACGATTTGTACGGTGCCGATGTCGACACCAGCCTGATGTTTTCCGACCAGACCCGCACACCCGTCGTCCCCGCACGGTTGGCCCTGGCCCGCGCTTGAAACCTTACTAACGACCCACAGGAATCCTCTCCATGTTGAACCGTATCGGTCATGTGTTTCTGTCTGCCGTGCTGCTTGCCAGCGTGGCCATGGGCACTGCCCAGGCCGCCGACAAGGCGATCAATTTCGGCATCATGTCCACCGAGTCTTCGCAGAACCTCAAGAGCATCTGGCAGCCCTTCCTGGATGACATGCACAAGAAGACCGGCCTCACCATCAACGCCACCTTCGCTTCCGACTACGCCGGCCTGATCCAGGGCATGCGCTTCAACAAAGTCGACGTGGCCTGGCTGGGCAACAAGGCCGCGATGGAAGCGGTGGACCGTTCCAACGGCGAAATCTTCGCCCAGACCGCCGCCGCCAACGGGGCTGCCGGTTACTGGAGCGTGCTGATCGTGCGCAAGGACAGCCCGATCAACAACGTCGATGACATGCTCAAGAACGCCAAGAACCTGACCTTCGGCAACGGTGACCCGAACTCCACTTCGGGCTACCTGGTACCCGGCTACTACGTGTTCGCCAAGAACCACGTCGACGCCGCCACCGCCTTCAAGCGCACCCTCAACTCCAGCCATGAAGTCAACGCATTGAGCGTGGCCAAGGGGCAGTTGGACGTCGCCACCTTCAACACCGAAAGCTGGGACCGCCTGGAAGTCACCCAGCCGGACAAGGCCGCCATGCTCAAGGTGATCTGGAAGTCGCCGCTGATCCCGGCCGACCCGATGGTGTGGAGCAAGGCCCTGAGCGACAGCGAGAAGACCAAGATCCGCGACTTCTTCGCCAACTACGGTGACACCGACGAAGAGAAGGCCGTGCTGAAGAACATGCAACTGGGCAAGTTCCTCAAGTCCAGCGACGACCAGTTGTTGCCGATCCGCCAACTGGAACTGTTCAAGCAGCGCACCACCATCAGCGCCGACGACAAGCTGGAAGCGGCTGACAAGGCCAGGAAGCTCGCCGACATCGACGCCGACCTGGCCAAGCTGCAAGAGCGCATCACCGAACTGGACAAGAAGACCGCAGCCAACGGCTAACCCCCTGTAGGAATCGGGTTCATGTGGGAGCGGGCTTGCTCGCGAATACGGTGTGTCATTCAACGCATCCGGCGACTGAGTCACCGCATTCGCGAGCAAGCCCGCTCCCACATTAAGCCCAGTTCCAACCCTACACCGAGAGTGACCCATGACTACCTTGCATGCTGAAGCAGTGGGCAAAAGGACTTGGCCGCAATACCTGGGCTGGGGCCTGTTCCTGGTCCTGCTGGCCTGGGCTTGGCACGGCGCCGAGATGAACCCGCTGGCGCTGTACCGCGACTCCGGAAACATGGCGACCTTCGCCGCCGACTTCTTCCCGCCGGACTTCCACGAATGGCGCTCCTACCTCAAGGAGATGATCGTCACCGTGCAAATCGCCCTCTGGGGCACGGTGCTGGCGATCGTCTGCTCGGTGCCCCTGGGCATCCTGTGCGCCGACAACATCACCCCATGGTGGATTCACCAGCCGCTGCGCCGGGTGATGGATGCCTTCCGTTCGATCAACGAAATGGTGTTCGCGATGTTGTTCGTGGTCGCCGTCGGCCTCGGTCCTTTTGCCGGTGTCCTGGCCTTGTGGATCAGCACCACCGGGGTCCTCGCCAAGCTGTTTGCCGAAGCCGTCGAAGCCATCGACCCGGGCCCCGTTGAAGGTGTGCGAGCCACCGGTGCCAGTGCCTTGCAGGAAGTGATCTACGGCGTGATCCCGCAAGTGATGCCGCTGTGGGTGTCCTACGCGCTCTACCGCTTCGAGGCCAACGTGCGTTCGGCGACGGTGGTGGGGATGGTCGGTGCCGGCGGGATCGGCGTGATCCTCTGGGAGAACATCCGCGCGTTCCAGTTCGTGCAGACCTGCGCGGTGCTGCTGGTGATCATCGTGGTGGTGAGCTGTATCGACGTGCTGTCCCAACGCCTGCGCAAGCAGTTCATCTGACGTCGGAGGGGTGCCCCAGGGCGCTTTTTTTAAGCATGCAGTTGTCTAGACAAGATGAGCCGGTGTACCGCGAACTCGCCGACATCCTGCGCCGCGAACTGAGCAGCTACCAGGCCGGTGAATTCCTGCCGGGCGAGGTGCAACTGGCTGAACGCTTCGGCGTCAACCGCCACACCCTGCGCCGCGCCATCGACGAGCTGGTGTTCGAAGGCAGCCTGTTGCGCCGCCAGGGCAAGGGCACCCAGGTGCTGGACCGCCCGCTGATTTACCCGATGGGCGCCGAGACCTCCTACAGCCAGTCCTTGTCGGCCCAAGGCGTGGGCGTGGAAGCGATGCTGCTCAAGCGCCGCTACTGCTTTGCCAGCCGCGAAGAGGCCCAGCAACTGGGCATCGCCGAGATGGCGCCGATGATCGAGCTGCAAACCCTGCGCAAGCTCGACCACCAGCCGGTCAGCCTGATCCGCCACCGTTACTGCGCCAGCCATGCGCCGCTGCTGGCGGACTACAACGGCGGCTCGCTGCGCCACTACCTGCGTGAGCGCGACATGCCGTTGACCCGTACCCAAAGCCTGATCGGCGCGCGTTTGCCCAACCGCGACGAAGCCGCACTGCTGATGATGCCCCGGCACTTGCCGGCGCTCACCGTATTCACCCTTTCCCGCGATCGCGACGGCCGCCCGGTGGAGCTAGCGCAGTCCACCAGCCGTTCGGATCGCTTCCAGTACCAAGTGGTGACCTGATGGAGACCCCGATGAACCTGTCCCCGCGTCAACACTGGATCGGCGTGCTCGCCCGCGCCTTTCGCAGTGAATTGCTGCCCCATGAAGACGCCCTGCGCGACGTGGATTACCAACTGATCCGCGCCCCGGAAATCGGCATGACCCTGGTGCGTGGCCGCATGGGCGGCAATGGCGCGCCGTTCAACCTCGGCGAAATGAGCGTGACCCGCTGCGTGGTGCGCCTGGCAGACGGGCGCACCGGCTACAGCTACCTGGCCGGGCGCGACAAGGTCCACGCCGAACTGGCGGCCCTGGCGGATGCGCATTTGCAGGGTGCACACCCGAGCCCCTGGCTCAGCGACCTGATCGGCGCACTGGCCAACGCCCAGGCCGAGCGCCGGGCGCAAAAAGAGGCCGACACCGCCGCGACCAAGGTCGAGTTCTTCACCCTGGTTCGAGGAGAAAACTGATGAATGCCCAACGCTTGCAACCGGCCTTTGTAGACCCGGTGCTGGACGCCCAGCGCGGTTTTCGCGGGGCCCTCAAGGCCCTCGCCGAGCCCGGCCTGATCCAGTCCTTGCCCGCGGCCCCCAGCCTTGAAGGCCTGGCGCCGGCTACCTATGCGCTGTGCCTGGCGCTGCTGGATATGGACACGCCGCTCTGGCTGGCGCCGTGCTTCGACACGCCGCTGATCCGCGCCAACCTGGCCTTCCACTGCGGCTGCCCGCTGACCGCCAACCGGGAAGAGGCCGCGTTCGCCTTGCTCGGTGAACAGGACTTGCTCGACCTCAGCGGCTTCGACCACGGCAATGACCGCTACCCGGATCAGTCCTGCACCTTGCTGGTCCAGTTGACCGACCTGGAAGCCGGTCGTGCCTTGAACTGGCGCGGTCCGGGGATCAAGACCCAGCGTCAGGTCAACCTGCCGGTGCCTCAAGCATTCTGGCTGGAACGTCAACGCCGCGAGACGTTTCCCCGTGGCCTGGACGTGTTGTTCGCCGCCGGCCATCACCTGATCGGCCTGCCACGCAGCACTCGAATTGCACAGGAGCATGCCTGATGTACGTAGCCGTCAAGGGTGGCGAACAGGCCATCGACAATGCCCACCGCCTGCTGGCGAAAAAACGCCGGGGCGATACTTCCATTGCGGAATTGAGCGTGGAGCAGATCCGCGAGCAACTGCCGCTGGCGGTCGCGCGAGTGATGAGCGAAGGCTCGCTGTACGACACGGAGCTGGCCGCACTGGCGGTCAAGCAAGCGGCGGGGGATCTGGTGGAAGCGATCTTCCTGCTGCGGGCTTACCGCACCACGTTGCCGCGCTTCAGCCCGAGCCTGCCGATCGATACCGTGCAGATGTCACTGAGTCGGCGTTTGTCGGCGACTTTCAAAGACGTGCCGGGCGGGCAACTGCTGGGCCCGACCTTCGATTACACCCACCGCCTGCTGGACTTCGCACTGCTGGCCGAAGGTGAATACCCCGGCCCGCAAACCACGCCGGATGCGACTCTGGAAGCGTGCCCTCGGGTACTCGGCCTGCTGGCCAAGGAAGGGCTGATCAAGAACGAATCCGACGACACCGGCAGCGTCGCCGACATCACCCGCGACCCGCTGGAATACCCGGCCAACCGCGCCCAGCGCCTGCAAGCCCTGGCCCGTGGCGACGAAGGTTTCCTGCTGGCGCTGGGTTATTCGACCCAACGTGGTTATGGCCGCAACCACCCGTTCGCCGGCGAGATTCGCATCGGCGATGTGGAGGTGTGGATCGACCCGGAAGAGCTGGGTTTCCCGATCTGCCTGGGCAGCATCGAAGTCACCGAGTGCGAGATGGTCAACCAGTTCGTCGGCTCGGCCACCGAGCTGGCGCAGTTCACCCGGGGCTACGGCCTGGCATTCGGGCATGCCGAGCGCAAGGCGATGGGCATGGCCCTGGTGGACCGCTCGTTGCGGGCCAATGAGTTCAACGAAGAGATCGTGTCGCCGGCCCAGCAGGAAGAATTCGTGCTGTCCCACTGCGACAACGTCGAGGCGGCGGGCTTTGTTTCCCACCTCAAATTGCCTCACTACGTGGACTTCCAGTCCGAGCTGGAACTGATCCGCAAACTGCGCCAACCGGCCGAGGGCACCCGCCATGAATGACCTGACTCAAGCGCCTGCGCGTGACCCGGCGTACAACTTCGCCTACCTCGACGAGCAGACCAAACGCATGATCCGCCGCGCCTTGCTCAAGGCCGTGGCGATCCCCGGTTACCAGGTGCCGTTCGGTGGCCGCGAGATGCCGCTGCCTTACGGTTGGGGCACCGGCGGCATGCAACTGACCGCCGCGATCCTGGGGGCTGACGACGTGCTCAAGGTGATCGACCAGGGCGCCGACGACACCACCAACGCCGTGTCGATCCGCCGCTTCTTCGCCCGTACGGCGGGCGTCGCCACCACCGAAAGCACCCCGGACGCGACGGTGATCCAGACCCGCCACCGCATCCCGGAAACTCCGTTGCAGGCCAATCAGATCATGGTCTACCAGGTGCCGATCCCGGAGCCGCTGCGTTTTATCGAACCGTCGGAAACCGAGACCCGCACCATGCACGCCCTGAATGACTACGGGGTGATGCACGTAAAGCTCTACGAGGACATCGCCACCTTCGGCCATATCGCCACCAGCTACGCCTACCCGGTGATGGTGGATGAGCGCTACGTGATGGACCCCTCGCCAATCCCGAAATTCGACAACCCGAAACTCGACATGAGCCCGGCGCTGATGCTGTTCGGTGCCGGTCGCGAAAAGCGCCTGTACGCGGTGCCGCCGTACACCCAGGTCACCAGCCTCGACTTTGAAGACCATCCGTTCGAAGTGCAGAAGTGGGAACACACCTGCGCGATCTGCGGCAGCCATGAATCGTTCCTCGATGAGCTGATTCTGGACGATGCCGGTACCCAGAGTTTTGTGTGTTCCGACACCTGGTACTGCGCCCAACGGGTCAAGGAGAACAACCAGTGAGCCAGCCTCTTTTGCAAGTGCGTGACCTGTCGTTGTTGTACGGGGAAGAGAAGGGCTGCCAGGACGTCAGCTTCGATTTGTACCCCGGTGAAGTGTTGGGGATTGTTGGTGAGTCGGGCTCAGGCAAGTCCACCTTGCTCTCGCTGCTCAGCGGGCGTCTGCCACCGCAGGCCGGCCACATCGGCTATCGCGGCAAGGACGGTGAATGGCTGGATCTGTACAGCGCCAGCGAAGCCGAACGTCGCACCTTGCTGCGCACCGAATGGGGCTTTGTCGAGCAAAACCCTCGGGACGGTTTGCGCATGGGCGTGTCTGCCGGCGCCAATATCGGCGAGCGCCTGATGGCCCAGGGCGTGCGCAACTATGAGCAACTGCGTGGCGCCGGCCTCGACTGGCTGGGCCAGGTAGAAATCGACCCGCAGCGCATCGACGACTTGCCCCGGACCTTTTCCGGCGGCATGCAGCAGCGCCTGCAAATCGCCCGCAACCTGGTCTCCAGTCCACGCCTTGTGTTTATGGACGAACCCACCGGCGGCCTGGACGTGTCGGTACAGGCGCGCTTGCTCGACCTGCTGCGCGGCCTCGTTCGCGAGCTGGATCTGGCGGTGGTGATCGTGACCCACGACCTCGCCGTGGCGCGCCTGCTGGCCGACCGCCTGATGGTGATGCGCCGCTCGCGCGTGGTGGAAACCGGGCTGACGGACCAGATCCTCGACGATCCACAGCACCCTTACTCTCAACTGCTGGTGTCTTCGGTATTGCAGCCATGATGAATGCCTTGATCGAGGTCCGTGACCTCTCGAAAACCTTCACCTTGCACCAGCAGAACGGCGTGGTGCTGAACGTGCTGCGCGGGGTGGAGTTCAGTGTGAAAGGCGGTGAGTGCCTGGTGCTGCATGGCCAGTCCGGCGCCGGTAAAAGCACGTTGCTGCGCACCCTGTACGGTAACTATCTGCCGGCGGGCGGCAGCATCCGGGTACAGCACCTCGGCGAATGGCTGGAGCTGGTTGGTGCCGAGCCGCGGGAGGTGTTGCAGGTGCGCCAGCAGACCCTGGGCTACGTCAGCCAGTTTCTGCGGGTGATCCCGCGGGTGGCCTGCCTGGATGTGGTGATGGAGCCTGCCCTGGCCCGTGGCTGGTCGAAGGCCAATGCACAGTCGCGCGCCGAGCATCTGCTGACCCGCCTCAATATCCCGCAACGCCTGTGGCAGCTGGCGCCCGGTACGTTCTCCGGCGGCGAGCAACAGCGGGTCAACATCGCCCGCGGCTTCATGGTGGATTGGCCGGTGATGCTGCTGGACGAACCCACCGCGTCCCTCGATGACAGCAATCGCCAGGTGGTGCTGGAATTGATGAACGAAGCCAAGGCTGCCGGCGCGGCCTTGATCGGCATCTTCCACGACCGCGCCGCCCGTGAAGCGGTCGCCGACCGCCATTTCGACATGACCCCCGCGCCTGTTGCCCAAGAGGAATACGCCCATGCCCGCTGAACAGATCCTCAGTAATGCCCGGCTGGTGACGGCTGACCGTATGTTCCTTGGCAGCGTCGTGCTGCGTGACGGGCTGATCGTCGACATCGCCGAAGGCCGCAGCCAACTGCCCCAGGCCCAGGACCTTGAAGGGGATTTCCTGTTGCCGGGCCTGGTGGAACTGCACACCGACAACCTGGAAAAACACATGACCCCGCGCCCCGGCGTGGACTGGCCGTCGACCTCGGCGGTGCTCAGCCATGATGCGCAGATCATCGCGGCCGGCATCACCACGGTGTTCGACGCGGTGTCCATCGGCGATGTGAATCCCAAGGGCAACCGCATGCAGAAACTGCCGGCGATGCTCAACGCCATCGCGGCAGCAGAAAGCGCCGGCCTGACCCGCGCCGAACACCACCTGCACCTGCGCTGCGAGCTGTGCCACCCCGACACCCTGAGCGTGTTCCGCGACCTGGTGGAAAATCCGTTGGTGCAGTTGGTGTCAGTGATGGACCACTCGCCGGGCCAGCGCCAGTTCGTGCTTGAATCCAAGTACCGTGAGTACTACATGGGCAAGTACCACCTGAACGACGAGACCATGGACGCGTTCATCAAGCTGCAAATGGCCAACTCCAGGGAGTACAGCGACCGCTACCGCGCCGCGATCGTCGAGCATTGCCTGGAACGCGGCCTGTCGGTGGCCAGCCATGACGATGCGACGTTGGCGCATGTGGAGGAGTCGGCGCGCTATGGCATGACCATCGCCGAATTCCCCACCACCCTGGAAGCGGCGCGTGGCTGCCGGCAACTGAACATGAAAGTTCTGATGGGCGCGCCGAACGTGGTGCGTGGCGGGTCCCACTCGGGTAATGTGGCCGCCGCCGGCCTGGCCGCCGAAGGATTGCTGGATATACTTTCCAGTGACTACTACCCGGCCAGCCTGTTGCAGGCGGCGTTCGTGCTGGCCAATCAACAGGACGGCGGCGACCTTTCTCGGGCGGTCAGGATGATCAGCCTGGCGCCCGCACACGCGGCGGGCCTGAGTGATCGCGGCGAAATCGCCACGGGTCTGCGGGCCGACCTGGTGCAAGCCAGGAGCCGCGACGGACTGCCCGTGGTCCAACAAGTGTGGCGACAAGCGAAGAGGGTGTTTTGATGGCAGGCAGGTTGATCTATCTCATCGGACCATCGGGTTCGGGCAAGGACAGCCTGCTGGATGCCGCACGACCGCGTCTGGCCGAGCGTGGCTGCCGCATTGTGCGGCGGGTCATCACCCGCTCGGCGGAAGCGGTGGGCGAAGCGGCGCAGGGTGTGAGCCCGGCGCAGTTTGCCGCAATGGAGGCCGAGGGCGCATTTGCCCTCAGCTGGCACGCCAACGGGTTGTCCTATGGCATCCCGCGGGAAATCGATGAGTGGCTGGCGGCGGGGCACGATGTGCTGGTCAACGGCTCCCGCGGCCACCTGGCGCAAACCCGGCTGCGTTACCCGAACCTGCTGGTGGTGCTGCTGACGGTAGACCAAGGGGTGTTGCGCCAGCGCTTGCTGGCGCGGGGTCGCGAATCCCTGGCGGATATTGATCTGCGCCTGGCGCGCAATGCGCGATTCGCCGAGGGATTGAGCGCTGCTGCAGATGTGTTCCTGCTCGACAATTCCGGCCACCTGGAACACACGGTCGAGCGCTTGCTGGGCTGCCTCGACGGGCAACCCGCATGCGCCTGACACTGCTGGGCACCGGCGATGCGCGGCAAGTGCCGGTGTATGGCTGTGAGTGCGCCGCCTGTGGCCTGGCCCGCCATGACCAGAGCCTGCGCCGCCGCCCATGCAGCGCATTGATCGAGTGTGGCGACCAGCGCTGGTTGATCGACAGCGGGTTGCCCGACCTCACCGAACGCTTCCCGCCCCGCAGTTTCAACGGGATTCTCCAGACCCACTACCACGCCGATCACGCCCAAGGCCTGCTGCATTTGCGTTGGGGGCAAGGGTTGGTGATTCCGGTGCATGGGCCGGTGGATCCGGAAGGGTTGTCCGACCTGTACAAACACCCCGGCATCCTCGATTTCAGCCAGCCGTTTGCCGAGTTTGAAACCCGCCGGTTGGGTGAACTGAGCGTCACCGCGTTACCGCTGCTGCATTCCAAGCCCACCCTGGGGTATCTGCTGGAAGGTGAAGGGCGGCGCATTGCCTACCTTACCGACACCGTCGGCCTGCCACCCGCCACCCGCGATTGGCTGCAACGCGAGCCGCTGGATGTGCTGGTACTCGATTGCTCCATGCCGCCGCAACCGCAGGCACCGCGCAATCACAATGACCTGACGCTGGCATTGCAGTGTATTGAGGAGGTGGGTGCGCAGTTGGGGGTGCTGACCCATGTGGGGCACACGCTGGATGCGTGGTTGTTGCAGCATCGGCGGGAGCTGCCGCGGCATGTGACGGTGGGCTGGGATGGGCGGGTGATTTAGCGTGGGAAGTTATGTCAAGCGGTGAGGTCCTGATCGCCGGTGGATTTGGATGAAAAGTTTGAGTGGATGTATCTTTGTTGATGCCGGTTTGGAGTATTCATATTGGCGGCATTGTGTAGATTTTTGTTTTTTTTCTGATAAACCAAGGCGCTGCCGCAACGGCTTGTGTGTGTTCAGTTGTTGAAATTGCAAGTAATTTATTGAGTTTCTTAGCGGGTGTTTCATCGCTTTTAAGTGTTTCGATGAGAACTAAATGAGCGCTGTCCCGTGCTTTCCATGCATGGGAACTTAATGGCTGATGCCGATTGTTCCGGCTCGTCTATTAATTAAAAGAGAGTGCTCTTTCTCATGAACGTTTTTGACGCGATCTCCATCAGGCCCATGCTTCAAAACTTGCCGGAGTCTGACCCCGGTTCGACTGGCTTCGGCGCGAAAGCCAAGCCGACCTACACCACGGATCAGGCCGGCAAGCAGATCTCGCGGGACAACCTGCGGTTTCACGATCGTAACGGCGACAAGAAAGTTGATCTGTCCTACACCGTCGACCCCAGTTTCACCGCGCAGCAGCAACAACGCGTTCGTCAAGCGGTGCAGTCCTGGCAGGATGTTGCCAACATTAACCTCAAGGAGCAGGCAGATGGGGCAGACGGCACGGTAAACATTAAAAACAACCCTCGCGGTGACCGTGGTGTTGCCACATCACCTACACGCTCCAACACCAGCACGACCGCGACGATAGGCACGCTGAAAGCAGGGAGCAGACCTGGCCTGGGCAGCCACTTTTCGGTGACCGCGGTACATGAAATCGGGCACGCCATCGGCCTGCAGCATCCAGGCAACTACAATGGTGGCGGCTCTACCTACAACAGTGGCGCGGTCTATGCCGGGGATACCAAGGCGCGCAGCGTCATGAGCTACTGGTCGGAGAAAAACCAGGCCGGCCACGACTTTCAGTCTTCGAATCCATCCGCTCCAATGATGGACGACATCGCGGCAGCGCAGCGGTTGTATGGGGCCAATCACCAAACCCGCAATACCGACACCACGTATGGTTTCAACTCCAACACCGAGCGGGAGGCGATGACGCTCAAGAGCGCCACGGACAAACCCGTTTTTTGCGTATGGGACGGCGGCGGTGACGATACGTTGGACTTTTCAGGGTTCTCACAGAACCAGAAGATCAACCTCAATGCCGAGTCGTTCTCTGACGTGGGCGGCTTGAAGGGCAATGTCTCGATTGCCAAGGGGTGCACAATTGAAAACGCAACAGGTGGGGCCGGTCGCGACACCCTGATCGGTAACGAGGCGGGCAATCGACTCAAAGGTGGAGCAGGGGCTGATACGTTGCGCGGTGGCGGCGGAGCGGACATGTTTATCTACGACAAGGCCAGTGATTCCACGCCTCAGGATCCTGACTTGATCGAGGACTTTACCAGCGGTACCGACAAGATCGACCTGTCGGGCGCATTGAAAGAAGCCGGGGTGGGCACCCTGGTGTTCACGGACCGATTCACGGGGCGCGCTGGCGAGGCCTTGCTCAAGTACGACGCCGCCACGGGCCGGTCAAGCCTGGAAGTTGACCTGAACGGCAGTGGCAAAGCCGAGTTGTTGATCAACAGTGTTGGCCAGATCAAGTCGACGGATGTGCAGTGGGCGGGGGCGACGCCTGGGTTCAAGCCGGTGCCATTACCCATGCCAAATGTAGTGCCGTCCCCGGCGCCGCCCCCTGAGCCTGATTCGAAAACGACCACGCTTGCAGTGTTGAACGAGATGATCGCTAAGACATTGTCGACGTTGCTGCAGCTATTGAAAGGTCTGCTTCAACAGCCGGGCGCCCCTGGGTAACCGCCAGAGTGAAGGCAGAGTCTGGCCCTGTTTCCAGTGCCTGGCTCTCAGCCATCAGCACCACGTGGTGCAGCAGCCGGATGTGTAGCAGATTGTTTTCATGCCCGGGTTAGGGCGATGGGTAATTGTAGGTTTATATGTCTCCGGTTTTCTTCGTATCGCATATTGAATGCAGAGCTGGCCTGATCTGAAACTTCTGAATATAAATATAGTGCGCTTAAAAAATTGGCGATGTGTTTCTGGCTGTTTGGATATTTAAATTGAAACGTTCGTAGGGGTGGCATTCGGTTTTTTCATGTGAGATTTTAAGGCGGCTGTTAAGTGAAAAAGTCGCGTTGAAAGTCTGTTTCCTGATGAATCAAAGTCTCAACTAAAAGGATGTTGTTTGTATGAGAGTCACTGCTTCTTTTGTTAATCCGACTGTTTCAAGTCATGAGCTATCTACGTTGAATGCGGCCACTACCAGTGATGGCGCAACCTCAAAAAAAACCGTCACCACGGATGATGCTGCAAAGCAGATCCTGCGAGAGGGTTCGAGGCATTACGATCGTAATGGCGATAACAAAATCGAGCTTTCCTTCACCCTTGACGATCAATTCTCTGTGCAACAGAAAGCGTCCTTGCGCAAAGCCCTGACGTCTTGGCAGGACGTGACAAATATTGTCTTCAAGGAGGGGGCGACAGGTCCGGATGGTTCAATAACCATCAAGGCCAATCCCGATGACAATGGCGGGGTGTCGGGGCTGCCTAATCGCTGGTACGGTGATATGAGCACTACGGTTGGAACGAAAGGCGCTTCTGATGCCCCACGGCATGGCGATGTTTTTTTATCAACGGCCATACATGAGTTGGGACATGCCCTGGGGCTTGGCCACCCTGGGGACTATGGTGAAAGTGTGCACTCTTATGCAGATGCTCTATACACGCAGGACACCAGAGCCCACAGCGTAATGAGTTACTGGCGAGAAACCAATCATACGGGCCATGACTTCAAATCGCGCGAACCTTCAACACCAATGAAAGATGATATTGCTGCCGTACAGAAACTCTACGGGGCCAATCTCAATACGCGGAATACCGATACTACTTATGGCTTTGAATCCAATACTGACCGTGACCACTTCAGCCTTGAGTCCTCGAAGGACGCCCCGATATTTTCGGTATGGGACGGGGGCGGGAATGACACGCTGAACTTTTCGCTATTTTCCCAGAACCAGAAGATCAACCTTAATGCGGAGTCGTTTTCCAATGTGGGTGGCTTGAAGGGTAATGTGTCTATCGCCAAGGGCGTTGTCATTGAAAATGCCACAGGTGGCTCAGGTGACGATGAGCTCATAGGGAATGAGGCCGGCAACCGGCTCAAGGGTGGAGCGGGTTCAGACAGGTTGACAGGCGGCGCAGGCGCGGACGTGTTTGCTTACGATAAAGCGAGTGACTCGACACTCACCAGGCCTGACGAAATCCTGGATTTCACCAGCGGCACAGACAAGATCGACCTTTCGGGCTTATTGAAAAATACCTCAATCAAGCATTTCAACATTGTTGAGCGGTTTACGGGGCGTGCTGGCGAGATTGTCCTGAGCCATGACCCGCGCAGCGGAAACGGTAGTCTGGGTCTCGACACCACTGGCAGGGGCAAAGCGGATTTTCTGATTAAGAGCGTGGGTGGCATTCAGGCCAGTGACATAGTCACTGGCGGGGCACACGAACCTGGAGTTTCCAAGCCGGAGCCCCAACCAGAGCCCAAGCCAGAACCTCAACGGGACCCGAATCCGGAACCTTTTCCTGCTCCGCACGATACTGTCTATGGCTTCAACTCCAACACCGGTGATCCCTTCGTTAGCCTGCATTCCCAGAGTGGCGCTCCCAGGTTCCTGGTGAGGGACAAAGGTGGCGATGACACCCTGGACTTTTCGGGCTTCCGGCAGAATCAGACCATCGACTTGCGCGAGGGCGCAGCCTCCAGCGTAGGCGGCTTGCGCAATAACGTTGGTATAGCCAAAGGTGTCACCGTGGAGAATGCGATTGGCGGCTCAGGCCGTGACACGCTCATAGGCAATACGGTGGATAACGTTCTCACCGGCGGGGCAGGTGGAGATACGCTCTGGGGTGTGGGCGGTAGAAACACGTTCAGGTATGAGAAGGCCAGCGACTCGGCCTATGACGACGCTGACCTGATCATGGATTTCACCAGTGGCCAAGACACAATTGATCTGACGGGTTTAATGACAGAAGTCGGAACGCCCTTGCGGCTGGTGGATAGCTACACGGGCCGTATTGGAGATACCGTCGTCAAATACAACCAGCAGAGCGGGCGTTACTTTGTGGGCATCGACTTACTGGGACGGCGTCAGACAAACTTCCTGCTTAAAAGCACACGCTTGATCCGGCCAGAGGACGTGATCGGTCTGTCTACTCACCTGCGCTGAAAAGCAACGCGCCAGGGCGCTCGCCATCCTCCTGGAGGGGATACCGCCCATAAATCCCTGGGCGGTAATTCCCAATCAGTCAGCAAGCCCTTGACCTCGTCACTCGTCATTTCTGGCGGATGCGGCGTTGGAGCCGTTGATGCGGTTGTAAGGTGGGTCAGGCAGTCGCCACCGCCCCTTGCCGCGAGGCGCTCAAGAAGCGCAGCAACGCCACCAGCGGGAATGCGCTGCCCACCAGCATCACCCCCAGCCAGCCGCCGTGTTCGTACACGCTGCTGGCAATCGCCGAGCCGAAGGCGCCGCCGATGAAGATGCTGGTCATGTACAGCGCGTTCAGTCGGCTACGGCTGTTGGCGTCGAGGGCGTAGATGGCGCGCTGGCCAAGAACCATGTTCATCTGCACGCAGAAGTCCAGGACCACGCCGGTCACCGCCAGGCCGATCACGCTGTACAGCGGGTGCACGAAGGCCGGCAGGAAGCTCAGTGCGGCAAACAGCATCGCCAGCAGCGAAGCGCGGTGGGTGTGGCCGGCGTCCGCCAGGCGCCCAGCGATGGGTGCGGCGATGGCGCCCAGGGCACCGACCAGGGCAAACAGGGCGATCTGGCTTTGGCTCAGGCCGTGGTTGCGTGACAGTTCCAGCGGGGCGGCGGTCCAGAACAGGCTGAAGGTGGCGAACATGCAGCCCTGGTAAAACGCGCGCTGGCGCAGCACCGGCTGGCGGCGCAGCAAGGTGCCCAGCGAGGCGAGCAACTGGCCATAGCTGGCCGCGTGATCCGGTTGGCGCTTGGGGATGGTCAGCATCAGCACCACGCTGATAAACGCCATCAGTGCCGCGGCGGCCATGAACATGGCGCGCCAGCCGAAGTGGTCGGCCACCACGCTGGACACCGGTCGCGCCAGCAGGATACCCAGCAGCAAGCCGCCCATGATGCTGCCGACCACCCGGCCACGGGATTCAGCCGGCGCCAGGTGCGCCGCCAGCGGAATCAGGATCTGTACCGACACCGAACTGAAGCCGATCAGCAGCGACACCAGCAGGAACAGGTTCGGCTGTTCGGTGAACGCCGCACCCAGCAGGCTGGCGATGGCCACCACGGTGGTGATGATCATCAGCCGGCGGTTTTCCAGCAGGTCGCCCAACGGCACCAGGAAGAACAGGCCCAGGGCATAGCCGATCTGGGTCAGGGACACGATCAGGCTGGCCATGGCCGGCGTGAGGCCGATGTCCGGGGCGATCAGCTCGATGATCGGTTGCGCGTAGTAGATGTTGGCGACGATGGCGCCGCAACAGAACGCAAACAGCATCACCATGCCTCGGGTCATCGTGCTTGTAGCGGGGGGCGTGGCGTTCATGGCGTTCTCATAAAAGCGAAGGATTGTGGCGAGCGAGGATAAAGACTGGCCCCGGGCGGGAGTAGCCTGTCTGTGGTGATAACACTCATGCCGGGAATTAATGACTGAAACGTTAACTTTCGCGCTGAAGGTCGATGATACATTCAGTCACAACTGCATAAACAGGAAATCGACTGCCATGAAGACGACATTCAACAAGATGCTCCTGGCCTCCAGCCTGGCCGCGCTGATGACCGTGGGCGTTGCCCAGGCCGCAGATGCCCCGCGTGTCGGCGTGCGGGGTGCGATTACCGCGATGGACGGCGACGCGATGCACGTCAAGGTCAACAGCGGTGAAGACGTCACCGTGCACCTGACCAAGGACACGCAGGTGCGTGCGGTCACCCTGGCAAAAATCGAAGACATCAAGCCCGGCAGTTACATCGGTTCGGCGGCCATGCCCAACGCGGATGGCACCCTGACGGCGCTGGAAGTGCATGTATTCCCACCGGCGATGGCCGGTACAGGCGATGGGCACCGTGCGTTCGACCTGAAGGAAGGCAGCAGCATGACCAACGGCACCGTGGGTGACCTGGTGGTGAGCAATGGCCGCACGTTGACCGTCAAGTACAAGGGCGGCGAGCAGAAGATCGTGGTGCCGGATGATGTGCCGATCGTCAACCTGGAGCCGGGTGATCGCAGCTTGCTGAAGCCTGGGGTGAAGGTGGTGATGTTTGCGGCGAAGGGCGCGGACGGGAGCGTAACGGCCCAGGCGATTTCTGCGGGTAAGGATGGCGTGACACCGCCGATGTAACCGCTGAACACTGAAACAAATGTGGGAGCGGGCTTGCTCGCGAATGCGGTGTGACAGTCACCGGATGTACCGACTGATCCACCGCCTTCGCGAGCAAGCCCGCTCCCACATTTTTGACCGGGTTTCTCCAGTCAGAACTGCTTATTGGCCGGAGTAGATCTGGTCAAAAACCCCGCCATCATTGAAGTGGGTCTTCTGCACGGTGCGCCAGTCGCCAAAGGTCTTCTCTACCGACAGGAAGTCGACTTTCGGGAAACGGTCGGTGTACTTGGCCAGCACTTTCGGGTCACGTGGACGCAGGTAGTTGTTGGCGGCAATTTCCTGGCCTTCCGGCGACCACAGGTACTTCAGGTATTCCTCGGCAGCCACTTTGGTGCCTTTTTTCTCGACCACTTTGTCGACGATCGACACTGGCGGCTCAGCTTCTGCGGAAACGCTCGGGTAGATCACTTCGAACTGATCACGGCCGAATTCACGGGCGATCATTTCTGCTTCGTTCTCAAAGGTCACCAGCACGTCGCCGATCTGGTTGGTCATGAACGTGGTGGTAGCGGCACGGCCACCGGTGTCCAGCACGGGCGCGTGCTTGAACAGGTCACCGACAAACTTCTTGGCCTTCTCTTCGTCGCCACCGTTTTTCAGCACATAACCCCAGGCCGAGAGGTAGGTGTAGCGGCCGTTACCGGAGGTCTTCGGGTTCGGCACGATGACTTGCACGCCATCCTTGAGCAGGTCCGGCCAGTCTTTCAGGGCTTTCGGGTTGCCTTTGCGCACGATGAACACCGTGGCCGAAGTGAACGGCGCACTGTTGTTCGGCAGGCGGGTAACCCAGTTGTCCGGCACCAGTTTGCCGTTGTCCGCCAGGGCGTTGATGTCGGTGGCCATGTTCATGGTGATCACGTCAGCCGGCAGGCCGTCGATCACCGAGCGCGCTTGTTTGCTCGAACCACCGAAGGACATCTGCAGGGTCAGCTTGTCGTTTGGATGCTCGGCGACCCAGTGCTTCTGGAAGGCGGCGTTGTAGTCCTTGTAGAAGTCACGCATCACGTCATAGGAGACGTTGAGCAGGGTGACCGGGGCGGCCTGGACGACGCCAGCCAGTGCGAGGCCGGCGGCCAGGAGAGAGGCACTAACGAGTTTTTTCACTGCTCATTCCTTGTTGTTCGAGAAGGTTTTTGAAACGCATGGGGGCAATATGCCAGCGACTATAACGGGGGGGCGCATAGTCGCTTAAAGATTAAAAAGAACTTTGCTTATTCCAGTTTCTTGAAAAGCGCGCTGCCACACCGTGAGCAAAACGCTGCATTGGGCTCATGGCTGTTTTTCTTGCACACCGGGCAATCCGTTTGTAATTGCTCACCGCGCATGGCGTTGGCCAGTTCGGCGGTGAAGATCCCGGTGGGCACCGCGATGATCGAATAACCGGTGATCATCACCAGCGACGAAATCACCTGGCCCAGCGGGGTCTTCGGCACGATATCGCCAAAACCCACGGTGGTCAGCGTCACGATTGCCCAATAGATGCCCTTGGGAATACTGGTAAACCCGTGCTCCGGGCCTTCGATCACGTACATCAAGGTGCCGAACACCGTGACCAGGGTGCAGACGCTGACCAGGAACACCACGATCTTCTGCTTGCTGCCCCGCAGCGCCGACATCAGGTAGTTGGCCTGCTTGAGGTACGGGCCGAGCTTGAGCACGCGGAAAATCCGCAGCATCCGGATGATCCGGATAATCAGCAGGTACTGCGCGTCGCTGTAATACAGCGCGAGGATGCCCGGCACGATCGCCAGCAAATCCACCAGCCCATAAAAGCTGAAGGCATAGCGCAACGGCTTGGGCGAGCAATACAGCCGCAGGCCGTATTCGATGGCGAAGATGATGGTGAAGCCCCACTCGATATAGGCCAGCACGTTGGCGTAGTTGTCGTGGACTGCCTGGATGCTGTCGAGGATCACGATCACCAGGCTGGCCAGAATGATCAGCAACAGGGTGCTGTCGAAGCGTCGGCCGGCCGGGGTGTCACTTTGGAAAACCATGACGTAGAGACGCTCACGCCAGTGCTTGTTGCTGTCCATGGAAGTCGCCTGAATCGAAGATCAGCGAAGCCTAGGGGGATTCGAAGGGGCTGTCCATGCAGGTTTTCTGCATCACCCGCTGACTGGCGCGCACCAGCCAGGTGGCGAGGATAAACGGCGCGGTCAGCGCGGGCAGGTTCAGGCCGGTGAAGCCGGGCGTGAGGATGATCGCCAGCAGGATGCCGATCAGCGGCAGCCAGGGTTGGCGACGATACTGGCTGAGGGCCAGGGCGGCCAGCGCCGGGTTATAGCTGTGCAGGCCGAGCAGGGCGCTGGCGGGCTCGTCCATCAACAGGGCGATCAACACGCCGAGGCTCGCGCCGGTCAGCGCCCACAAGGCCGCGCGGCGGCTGGCTATTAAAAGGCCGAGGGCGATCAGCAGGCCGGCGAGGGGTTGGTCCATCAGGATGACTTGGGCCAGACCTGTGAACGGCGCGCAGAGTAGCGCCCAGGTGCCGGGTTCGCTGGCGGCAAATGCGGCGGGCGCGGTGGTGCCCAGCAGCAGCCAGCCGAGTACCACAAACGGTGCGGTGTAGGCGGGCAGGTCATCGGGGTTGGCGGCGCGTTTGAGCCACTGGCGAGTGAGGATTGCGCTGAGGCCACCGCAGGCGAGAATCAACGGCGGCAGCAGTGCCGACCAGCTGAAGTGCTGGCTGATCAGCAAGCCGAGCAGCACGCCGTTGTAGCTATAGAGACCGGCCTGGCGTTCGGCCTTGGGATAGCCGCGGCGTTGGGCGGTCAGCAAGCCGGCGACACCGCCCAGCAGCGCGCCGCCGAGCAGGGCCGGGGCGCCGACCAGGATCGCCAGCAGGCAGAGCAGGCCACACAGCGGGTGGCGCTGCAGGAATATCTGGCTGAAGCCGTTGAGCAGGGCTTCGGCCCAGTCGGGGCAGGGTTGGTTGGGCATGATCAATAATCTGCAGGAAAGCGCCGAATCTTGTGGCGAGGGAGCTTGCTCCCGCTGGGGCGCGCAGCGGCCCCAAAAGATGGGCCTGCTGCGCAGTCCAGCGGGAGCAAGCTCCCTCGCCACAGGGGATTAGATCAATGTCTCGATCCGCAACGAATTGGTCGACCCTGGCTGCCCGAATGGCACCCCAGCAGTAATCACCAACGTATCCCCACGCTCCGCCATACCCTGTGCCTGGGCAATCTCCAACGCCGTGGAACACACCTCATCCACCTGCCGCAGCCGATCGTTCACCACCGAATGCACGCCCCACGCCACGCTCAAGCGTCGCGCCGTCGACAGGTTCGGTGTCAGGTTCAGAATCGGCACCGCCGGCCGTTCCCGCGCCGCCCGCAAGGTGGAGCTGCCCGACTCGCTGTAGTTCACCAGCACTGCCACCGGCAGGATGCTGCTGATACGGCGGATCGCACAGCTGATGGCGTCCGACACCGTGGCATCCGCCTTGGGCCGGCTGACGTCCAGCTGGGTCTGGTAATCCGGGCCATTTTCCACCTGGCGAATGATCTTGCTCATCATCAGCACGGCCTCCAACGGGTATTCACCGGAAGCGGTTTCCGCCGACAGCATCACCGCATCCGCCCCTTCCGCCACTGCGTTGGCCACGTCGGTGACTTCGGCACGGGTCGGCGCCGGGGAGAAGCGCATGGATTCAAGCATCTGCGTGGCCACCACCACCGGTTTACCCAACTGGCGGCACACACCAATGATGTCCTTCTGGATTTGCGGCACGCTTTCCGCCGGCACTTCCACCCCCAGGTCGCCTCTGGCGACCATGATCGCGTCGCTCAGCTCGGCGATTTCCTGCAGGCGCTGCACCGCCGAGGGCTTCTCGATCTTGGCCATCAGGAACGCCTTGTCGCCGATCAACTCGCGGGCTTCGCGGATGTCTTCCGGGCGTTGCACAAACGACAGCGCCACCCAGTCCACCCCCAGTTCCAGGCCGAAGCTCAGGTCGCGGCGGTCCTTGGCGGTCAGCGGGCTGAGCTCCAGCAATGCCTGGGGTACGTTCACGCCTTTACGGTCCGACAGTTCGCCGCCGTTGAGCACGGTGGTGTCGATGGCATCGGCGTGCTTGGTGATCACCCGCAGGCGCAGCTTGCCGTCGTCCAGCAGCAGGTCCATGCCGGGCTGCAGGGCCGCGATGATTTCCGGGTGGGGCAGGTTGACTCGCCGCTGGTCACCGGGTGTCGGGTCGAGGTCCAGGCGCAGGGCCTGGCCGCGAATCAGTTGCACTTTTCCTTCGGCAAAACGCCCCACCCGCAGCTTCGGCCCTTGCAGGTCCATCAGGATGCCGAGGGGATAATTGAGCTGGCGCTCCACCTGGCGAATCCACTGGTAGCGTTGGGCGTGGTCGGCATGATCGCCATGGCTGAAGTTCAGGCGAAAGATATTCACCCCGGCTTCCACCAGCTCGCGGATGTCGTCGATGCTGTCGGTGGCCGGGCCCAGCGTGGCGAGGATCTTGACCTTCTTGTCAGGCGTCATGTTCAGGGGACTCTCTTTCAGGGCTTTCAAGAATCAGAATGGCGCGGAAATCGTTGACGTTGGTGCGGGTCGGCTCGGTGATGATCAAGCCGTCGAGGGCCGCGAAGTAACCGTAGCCATTGTTGTTGTCCAGCTCGTCACTGGCGCTCAAGCCCAGGGCTTCGGCGCGGGCGTAGCTGGTGGGCGTCATGATCGCGCCGGCGTTGTCTTCCGAGCCGTCGATGCCGTCGGTGTCACCCGCCAGGGCGTAGACGCCGGGCAGGCCCTTGAGGCTGTCGGTGAGGCTCAGCAGGAATTCGGCGTTGCGTCCGCCACGGCCATTGCCGCGTACGGTGACGGTGGTTTCGCCGCCGGAGAGGATCACGCAAGGCGCCGCCAGGGGTTGGCCGTGCTGGATGATTTGCCGGGCGATACCGGCGTGCACCTTGGCCACGTCCCGCGCTTCGCCTTCCAGGTCGCCGAGGATCAGCGGGCTGAAACCGGCCTGGCGGACTTTCACCGCCACCGCTTCCAGGGATTGCTGCGGACGGGCGATCAGTTGGAAATGGCTGCGGGCGAGCACCGGGTCCCCGGGCTTGACGGTTTCCGACTCCGGGCTTTGCAGCCAGGTGCGCACCGACGCCGGGATTTCAATCTGGTAGCGCTTGAGAATCGCCAGCGCCTGTTGCGAGGTACTGGGGTCGCCAACAGTGGGGCCGGAAGCGATGACCGTGGCCTGGTCGCCCGGTACATCGGAAATCGCGTAGGTGTAGACGGTGGCAGGCCAGCTTGCCTTGGCCAGGCGCCCGCCCTTGATCGCCGAGAGGTGCTTGCGCACGCAGTTCATCTCGCCGATGGTGGCGCCGGATTTGAGCAGGGCCTTGTTGATCGCTTGCTTGTCCGCCAGGGTGATGCCGGCGGCCGGAAGGGCGAGCAGTGCAGAGCCGCCGCCGGAGAGCAGGAAGATCACGCGGTCGTCTTCGCCCAGGTTGCTGATCAGCTCCAGCACACGCTTGGCCACGGCCTGGCCTGCGGCGTCCGGCACCGGGTGCGCGGCTTCGACCACTTCGATTTTCTTGCAGGGTGCGCCGTGGCCGTAGCGGGTGACCACCAGGCCCGAGACTTCGCCTTGCCAGCAGTTTTCCACCACCAGCGCCATGGCGGCGGCGGCTTTGCCGGCGCCGATCACGATGACACGGCCGCTGCGGTCGGCGGGCAGATAGGGTTCGAGGACTTGCCGGGGGTGGGCGGCGTCGATGGCTGTGGCAAACAGCTCGCGAAGCAGGTGTTGCGGATCGACCGACATAAGCGGGCTCCCGGGGATTCTTGTTATTAGGGGTGCATCAAATTCGATGTGAAATGCGGTCAAAAATGTGGGAGCGGGCTTGCTCGCGAAAGCGGTCTACCATTCGACATCCATGCTGACTGATACACCGCTTTCGCGAGCAAGCCCGCTCCCACATTCGATCGCATTTCAACGGGCGTTATTTATC
Organism: Pseudomonas sp. C6002; assembly: GCF_013385805.1. Taxonomy (NCBI): domain Bacteria; kingdom Pseudomonadati; phylum Pseudomonadota; class Gammaproteobacteria; order Pseudomonadales; family Pseudomonadaceae; genus Pseudomonas; species Pseudomonas sp. C6002. Next base: position 248,777 of record NZ_JACAPH010000032.1, read on the forward strand.
GCGAATCGAAAAATTCGCCATATGTTCCAGGCCCTTGATCAGCGCCGAGTGGTCCCAGTTGCCGCCACCGATGGCGGTGCAGGTGCTGAACACCTGCTGCGTGCCGGCGGTGTTCGGCAGGTTGATCCCCAGCTCCTTGGCACCGGCCAGGGCCAGGTTCAGATCCTTCTGGTGCAGGTTGATGCGGAAGCCCGGATCGAAGGTGCCCTTGATCATGCGCTCGCCATGCACTTCGAGGATTTTCGACGAAGCAAACCCCCCCATCAGTGCTTCACGCACCTTGGCCGGGTCGGCGCCGTTCTTCGAGGCGAACAGCAGCGCTTCCGCCACCGCCTGGATGTTCAACGCAACGATGATCTGGTTGGCCACCTTGGCGGTCTGGCCATCGCCATTGCCGCCCACCAGGGTGATGTTCTTGCCCATGGCCTGGAACAGCGGCAGGGCGCGTTCGAAGGTGTGCGGGTCGCCGCCGATCATGATGCTCAGGGTGCCGGCCTTGGCACCGACTTCACCACCGGACACCGGGGCGTCGAGGTAACGTGCGCCGGTCTCGTTGATCTTCGCGGCGAAGGCCTTGGTGGCGGTGGGCGAGATCGAACTCATGTCGATCACCACTTTGTTCGGCCCAAGGCCTGCGGCAACGCCGTCGGCGCGGAACAGCACATCATCGACCTGCGGAGTGTCGGGCACCATGACGATGATGAATTCGGCTTCCTGGGCCACTTGCTGCGGGTTGGCCAGGGCCACCGCACCAGCGCTGATCAGTTCAGCCGGCGCCTTGCCGTGATGCTCGGAAAGAAACAGTTGGTGACCGGCCTTTTGCAGGTTGGCAGCCATGGGTTGGCCCATGATGCCGGTGCCGATAAATCCGATTTTAGCCATGACGAAAATCCTCTTATTGTTAGGTGTGCAGGCCTGGCGCGGCCTGCTAAACACAGGAGATCCACTGTGGGAGCGGGCTTGCTCGCGAATGGGGGCCGACATTCAGCATTGATGTCGACTGATCCACCGCTTTCGCGAGCAAGCCCGCTCCCACATTGGGTGCTGTGTTTGTTCAGTTAGATCGCGTTGTGGCTTTTGAGCCAACCCAAACCCGCTTCGGTGGTGGTCAACGGTTTGTACTCACAGCCGACCCAACCCTGATAACCGATGCGGTCCAAATGTTCGAACAGGAAGCGGTAGTTGATCTCACCGGTCCCCGGCTCGTTGCGCCCCGGGTTGTCCGCCAGCTGGATGTGGTTGATCTCACCCAGGTGCGCAGCCATGGTGCGGGCCAGGTCGCCTTCCATGATTTGCATGTGATAGATGTCGTATTGCAGGAACAGGTTGGCACTGCCTACCTGCTCGCGAATCGACAGGGCCTGCGCCGTGTTGTTCAGATAGAAACCCGGAATGTCGCGGGTATTGATCATCTCCATCACAAGCCGGATGCCCACCGCCTGCAGCTTGTCGGCGGCGTACTTGAGGTTGGCGACGAAGGTTTTTTCAAGCGTCGCGTCATCCACGCCGGCCGGGCGAATCCCCGCCAGGCAGTTGACCTGGGTATTGCCCAGTACCTGGGCGTAGGCGATGGCCAGGTTGACCCCGGCACGGAACTCCTCGACCCGGTCCGGGTGGCAGGCCAGGCCGCGTTCGCCCTTGGCCCAGTCACCGGCCGGCAGGTTGAACAGCACTTGGGTCAGGCCGTGGGCATCGAGTTGCGCCTTGATTTCAGCTGAGCTGAATTCATAGGGAAACAGGTATTCCACACCACTGAACCCCGCGTCGGCGGCGGCTTTGAAACGGGCAAGAAAGTCCTGTTCGGTAAACAGCATGGACAGGTTGGCGGCAAAACGCGGCATGGGGTTCTCCTTAATCGAGCAGTGAAATGGCAGTCGGCGCGTCGTTGCCCACCAGTGCCAGATCTTCGAATTCGTTGACGGCGTTGATCTCGGTGCCCATGGAAATATTGGTCACCCGCTCCAGAATAATCTCAACGATCACCGGAACCTTGAATTCTTCGATCATTTCCTGAGCCTTGCGCAGTGCCGGCTGGATCTGGCCCGGCTCGAACACCCGCAGGGCCTTGCAACCCAGGCCTTCGGCGACGGCCACGTGGTCGACGCCGTAACCGTTGAGTTCCGGTGCGTTGAGGTTGTCGAAGGACAGCTGCACGCAGTAGTCCATTTCAAACCCGCGCTGGGCCTGGCGGATCAGCCCCAGGTAGGAGTTGTTCACCACCACGTGGATGTACGGCAGCTTGAACTGTGCGCCCACGGCCAGCTCTTCGATCATGAACTGGAAGTCATAGTCGCCGGACAGTGCCACGACTTTGCGGGTCGGGTCCGCCTTGACCACACCCAGTGCCGCCGGAATGGTCCAGCCGAGCGGGCCGGCCTGGCCGCAGTTGATCCAGTGGCGTGGCTTGTAGACGTGCAGGAACTGCGCGCCGGCAATCTGCGACAGGCCGATGGTGCTGACGTAGCAGGTGTCTTTGCCGAACACCTGGTTCATCTCTTCGTACACCCGTTGCGGCTTGACCGGCACGTTGTCGAAGTGGGTCTTGCGGTGCAGGGTGGCCTTGCGCTGCTGGCAATCGTGGAGCCAGGCGCTGCGGTCCTTGAGCTTGCCGGCGGCTTTCCACTCGCGGGCCACTTCAATGAACATGGTCAATGCAGAGCCGGCGTCGGAAACGATGCCCAGGTCCGGGGTGAACACGCGGCCGATTTGCGTCGGCTCGATGTCCACGTGAATGAATTTGCGGCCCTCGGTGTACACCTCCACCGAACCGGTGTGACGGTTGGCCCAGCGGTTACCGATGCCCAGCACCACGTCCGATTTCAACATCGTCGCGTTGCCATAACGGTGGGATGTTTGCAGGCCGACCATGCCCACCATCTGCGGGTGATCGTCCGGGATCGTGCCCCAGCCCATGAGGGTCGGGATCACCGGGATGCCGGTCAACTCGGCGAATTCCACCAGCAGTTCGCTGGCGTCGGCGTTGATCACGCCACCACCGCTCACCAGCAATGGGCGCTCGGCCTGGTCCAGCAGGGCCAGGGCTTTTTCCACCTGGATACGGGTCGCCAAAGGCTTGGCCAGGGGCAGTGGTTGGTAGGCGTCGATATCGAATTCGATCTCGGCCATTTGTACGTCGAATGGCAGGTCGATCAGCACCGGGCCCGGGCGACCGGAGCGCATTTCATAGAAGGCTTTCTGGAAGGCATACGGCACCTGGCCGGGTTCCAGGACGGTGGTCGCCCACTTGGTCACCGGCTTGACGATGCTGGTGATGTCGACAGCCTGGAAGTCTTCCTTGTGCATGCGTGCCCGTGGCGCCTGGCCGGTGATGCACAGGATCGGGATCGAGTCCGCCGAGGCGCTGTACAGGCCGGTAACCATGTCGGTGCCCGCCGGGCCCGAGGTGCCGATGCACACGCCGATATTGCCGGCCTTGGTGCGGGTGTAGCCCTCGGCCATGTGCGAGGCGCCTTCAACGTGGCGAGCAAGGACGTGATCGATGCCACCGACCTTCTGCAAGGCCGAATACAGCGGGTTGATCGCGGCGCCCGGGATACCGAAGGCGGTGTCGACCCCTTCACGGCGCATCACCAGGACAGCGGCTTCGATTGCTCTCATTTTGCTCATGGTTTTGGTGCCTCTTGCGTTTTGTAATTGTATACAAGTGGTGTTGGTCCGAAGTGTATTCACGGCGAGCGGGGCAGGTCAATCCATTTTCTTGGGTGGCCTTTACGTTCGTCGGAAGGCTTATGGACGGGAATATTTCGACGTGTGGTGCGTATGTTTGGAAATATTGTATACAAAAAATAAGTCTATTGTGTTCTATTTGTTTGATCGAGCTTCTGATCAGACAGAGCCCCACGGCTTTCCCATAACAAGATAAGGACGGCACCCATGAGCGCTTTAACCTTGAAAGTCGCAGTCAACCTGGCCAGCCACGCCATCGCGGCAGGCCGCACCATTTCGGCGGCACCGCTGACCGTTGCGGTACTCGACAGCGGCGGGCATTTGATAACGTTGCAGCGCGAGGATGGCGCGAGCCTGCTGCGCCCGCAGATCGCGATTGGCAAGGCCTGGGGCGCGATAGCCCTGGGCAAGGGCTCGCGCTTGCTGGCGCTGGACGCACAGCAACGGCCGGCGTTTATTGCCGCGCTGAACAGCCTGGGGCAGGGCAGCGTGGTGCCGGCACCGGGCGGGGTGTTGATCCGGGATCAGGCGGGTGTGGTGCTGGGCGCGATCGGGATCAGCGGGGATACGTCGGATATTGACGAGCAGTGTGCGATCAGTGCGATCGAGGGGTTGGGGTTGTTGGCGGATGCGGGGGTTACTGCTTGATGTGAGGTGACTGGTCGGGCCTCTTCGCGAGCAAGCCCGCTCCCACATTTGACTGCATTCCAAGGCTGGAACTCGGTCAAATGTGGGAGCGGGCTTGCTCGCGAAAGGGGCGACTTGGTCCCGGACCTAAACCCAAACCGCATCCCACAGCGGATAGTCGCCAATCCGCTCCACCAACCCTGCTCTTAATGGGTTGGCCACGACATACCGAGCCATCTTCACCAGGTCATCGTCCTTGCGCAGCGCACGATCATGAAAGCTGGTTTGCCATAGCCGCCCTTTGCGGCCCGTAACGCCATTAACGGTTCGAGTGCTTTTGGACTTCACCTGGCACATCAGGTCTCCCAATGAGCCTTTTTGCAGCTCAATCAACCAGTGAAAGTGGTCGGGCATGACCACCCAGGCCAGGGAGTTCGCCAGCCCTTGATACTGGGCGAGCCGGAATTGCCAGACCACCAGGCGGCCGAGATAAAAATCACTGAATATCGGCGCGCGTTCGTGGGTGTTGGTGGTGATCAGGTAGATGCGGTTGGACTCGCTGAATCGCCCGATGCGCAGGCGATGTGAAGCAGCTGGATCAGGCATTCCTTTGCCTCTCTTCAGGTGGGGTTCTGAGAGGCTAGATCGGGGAATCTGGAGATGATGGTTTGGCTTTGTGCAGGATGTGTCTGGGAGGGCGCTTTCGCGAGCAAGCCCGCTCCCACATTGGATCTGCGGCGTTTAAACAATTTATGTCTGGCACAAATTCAAATGTGGGAGCGGGCTTGCTCGCGAATCTTGAAGACGCTGCGGTCTATCAGTCCCGCTCACACCCCTTCAACACCAACCGAATAATCGTCTGCGCCGCCGCCTCATAATCCGCTTCATCCAACTTCGCCTTGCCGGTCACCGCCGAAATCTGCCAGTCAAAATCCGCATACGTCTGCGTCGCCGCCCAAATGCTGAACATCAGGTGATGCGGATCAATCGGCGCAATCAGCCCACGGTCCACCCAGCTCTGGATGCAGTCGATGTTGTGCTTGGCCTGGGCATTCAGCTGTTCCACCTGCTCGGGGCTCAAATGCGGGGCGCCGTGCATGATCTCACTGGCAAACACTTTCGAGGCAAACGGCAAATCCCGGGAGATGCAGATCTTCGAGCGGATGTACCCGCTCAGCACGGCCGAAGGGTCGCCATCAGGATTGAACGGTGTGGAGGCCGCCAGGATCGGCTCGATAATGCTTTCGAGCACCTCGCGATAGAGATTGTCCTTGGACTTGAAGTAGTAGTAGACGTTGGGCTTGGGCAGCCCGGCCTTGGCGGCGATGTCGCTGGTTTTGGTCGCGGCGAAGCCCTTGTCGGCAAACTCCTCACTGGCAGCCCGCAGGATCAGTTCTTTGTTGCGCTCGCGAATGGTGCTCATAGACCAGGAGGTTCCTTGCCAAGACAGGCGGTCTGGCATGGTAGCACCGGCTTTGCGCAGGGCTCAAGAATCCCGCCGCAGCCCTTGCATGGCGGGGCGCCCAGCTGACTTTGTCTGTCTTGATGCTGAACGCATTCACGGTCGTACAGGCACAGCTCCAGCGCGCTGCTAGAGTTCAGGCAGCGAGCGGCCATTTAGCCTGGCCGCCGCTTCCTGTTTTCGGCGTTCGAGAGAGAAACCCGTGGAGAAAAGCAGACGACGTACGTTCGCCTGGGCCGTTGGCACGTTGTTACTGGTAGCGTTGTTGATTGCCCTGGGTTTGCACTTCTTTGCAGGCGGGCACAAAGGCCGGCCGGCCGCCACCGGCGAACCGGTGGCCGTGGTGCCGGTGGTGTTGCAGGACGTGCCGGTGTATATCGACGCCCTCGGCACCGTCACCCCCACCCGCAGTGTGACCGTGGTCACCCAGGTCGATGGCATCCTCAGCAGCGTGGAATTCAAGGAAGGCCAGCACGTCAGCAAGGGCCAGGTGATTGCGCGGATCGATGACCGTGCTCTCAAGGCCCAACTGGCCGTGGCCAAGGGCACCCTGGCCCACGACCAGGCTGTGTTGAGCAATGCCCAGCGTGATCTGGTGCGCTACCGCGAACTGGTCAAGGCCGGCTCTACCAGCCAGCAAACCGTCGACACTCAGGCCTCGTTGGTCCAGCAACAACTGGGCACCGTGGCTGCCGACCAGGGCAATGTGCAGAACCTTGAAGTGCAGGTCGGCTACTGCACCATCACCTCGCCGGTCGACGGTGTGGTGGGCCTGCGCCTGGTCGACCCCGGCAATTACGTCACCACCACCAGCACCACCGGCATCGTGGTGATTACCCAGATGAACCCGGCCACCGTGGTGTTCGCGGTCCCCGAGGACGACCTGGGTGCAATCAACCAGGCCCTGGGCCGTGGCGCCGTGACGGTGTTGGCCTACGACCGCAACAAGAAAGCCCTGCTGGCCACCGGCAGCCTGTTGGCCCTGGACAACCAGGTAGACACCTCCACCGGCACCATCAAGGTCAAGGCGCAGTTCGATGATTCGGGCAGTGCGCTGTTCCCCAACCAGTTCGTCAATGCGCGCCTGAAGGCCGACACCCTGGCCCAGGTTGCCGTGGTGCCCACCCGGGCGATCCAGCATGGCAGCAAGGGCGATTTTGTGTTCGTGGTGAATGGCGACAAGGCCAGCCTGCGCAACATCAAGACCGGCCCATCGATGGGCGATGTGTCGGCGGTGCTCGAGAACGGCGTCAAGCCAGGCGAGCAGGTGATCACCGAAGGCGCCGACAAACTGGATGACGGTTCGGCCGTGAAGGTCGTCGCCCAGTGAGGAGCTGCCGAGCATGAACATTTCGCGGCCCTTTATCGAACGTCCCGTCGCCACCACCTTGATGATGGTCGCGGTGCTGTTGCTGGGCATATTGGGGTATCACCTGTTGTCGGTGTCGGCGTTGCCCGAAGTCGACTACCCGACCATCCAGGTCTTCACCCAATACCCCGGCGCCAGCCCGGACGTGGTCAGTTCCTCGATCACCGCGCCGCTGGAGCGCCAGCTCGGCGAGATGCCGGGCCTCAAGTCGATGAACTCCACCAGCTCCGACGGCGCTTCGGTGGTGACCCTGCAATTCGACCTGTCGCTGTCCCTGGATGTGGCAGAGCAGGAAGTGCAGGCCGCGATCAATGCCGCCGGCACCTTCCTGCCGGCCAACCTGCCGTACCCACCGGTATACAGCAAGGTCAATCCGGCGGATGCGCCGGTGCTGACCCTGTCCCTGACCTCCGATGTGTTGCCGCTGACCAAGGTCGAGGACCTGGCGGATACACGGCTGGCGCAGAAGATCTCGCAGATCACTGGCGTCGGCCTGGTGACCATCAGCGGCGGTCAGCGCCCGGCGGTGCGGGTCGAGGCGAATACCTCGGCGCTCAATAGCCTCGGCCTGTCCATTGATGACCTGCGCACCTCCCTCGGCACGGCCAACGTCAACCAGGCCAAGGGCAATATCGACGGCAAGTTCCAGGCGTATTCGATTGGTGCCAACGACCAGCTGCAATCGGCCGAGGAATACCGCGACCTGGTGATCGCCTATAAAAACGGCGCGCCGATTCGCCTGTCGCAGATCGCTAGTTCCACCCAGGGCCCGGAGAACCCGCGCCAGGCTGCGTGGACCAACAGCACGCCGTCGATTGTGCTGAACATTCAGCGCCAGCCCGGCGCCAATGTGATTCAGGTGGTCGACCGCGTGCAGCAATTGCTGCCCAAGCTGCGGGCCAGTTTGCCGGGTACCTTGAAGGTCGATGTGCTGACCGACCGCACGCAAACCATCCGCGCCTCGGTCACCGATGTGCAGTACGAACTGGCGGTGGCGGTGCTGCTGGTGGTGATCGTGATTTTCATTTTCCTGCGCGACGTTGCGGCGACGGTTATTCCGGCAGTCACCGTGCCGCTGACGCTGGTGGGCACCCTGGCGGTGGCTTATGCGCTGGGCTTTTCCCTGAACAACCTGACACTGATGGCGCTGACTATCGCCATCGGATTCGTGGTGGACGACGCCATCGTGATGATCGAAAACATCACGCGCTATATCGAGGCGGGCGACTCGCCGCTGGAGGCGGCGCTCAAGGGGTCGGAGCAAATCGGCTTCACGATTATTTCGCTGTCGATTGCGCTGATTGCAGTGATGATCCCGCTGCTGTTCATGGGCGATGTGGTCGGCCGGCTGTTCCGCGAATTCGCCATGACCGTGGCCGTGACCATCGTTATCTCGGCGTTCATCTCCCTGACGCTCACGCCGATGATGTGCGCGCGGATGCTCAAGAATAAGCACCAGGAACGCCGCGCGGATTTCTTCGACCGCATCAACACCCACTACGTGCGTGGCCTTGACTGGGTGTTGGCGCACCGCACCTTGACCCTGATCTCGATAGCGCTCACCGCCGCGCTGACCCTGATGATTCTGGTGATCATGCCCAAGGGCTTTTTCCCCGACCAGGACACCGGGCTGATCCAGGGTATTTCCCAGGCGGCGCCGACGGTTTCATTCCAGCAGATGCAGACCGAACAACAGCGCCTGGCCGCGCGAATCCTCAAGGACCCGGCGGTGCAAAGCCTGTCGTCCTTCGTCGGGATCGACCAGACCAACCCGACCATCAACCAGGGCAACCTGCTGATCAACCTCAAGCCCCGCGGCGAGCGTGACAGTGCCACCGAGGTGATCCGCCGGCTCTCCGATGCCAACGCCGACGACGCCGGGATCCGCCTGTACCTGCACTCGGTACAGGACCTGACCCTCGACGCCACGGTGTCCACCACCAGCTACCGCCTGGGCCTGCAAGCCACCGATCCGGACGAACTGGAAACGTGGACCAACAAGCTGCTGGCGGCGATCAAGCAAGACCCGATGTTCACCGACGTGCAAAGCCAGGCGATGCAATTCGGCAATCAGATCCAGCTGACCTTTGACCGCGCCACCGCCTCGCGCCTTGGTATCACGCCCCAGGCGATCGACGATGTGCTGTATGACGCCTTCGGCCAGCGCCAGGTCTCGACGATCTACACCCAGCTCAACCAGTACCACGTGGTGATCGCCACCGACCATCCGCCGCGCAACTTGCCGGACCTGCTCACCGGGTTGTACGTGGACATTCCTGGTGGCGGTGTGGCGCCGCTGTCGAGCATGGCGACCATGCAGGTGGTGCGCACGCCCGTGACCATCAACCGCCTGGGTCAGTTTCCGTATGCCGACGTGTCGTTCAACCTTGCTCCGGGCCAGACCCTTGGCACGGCAGTGACGCGGCTCAAGGACATCGAGGCCAAGGTCGGCTTGCCGCTGTCGGTGCAGGCCAACCTGGAAGGCGCGGCGGCGACGTTCGAACAGTCGCTGTCCAACCAGGTATTCCTGGTGGTGGCGGCGATTGTGGTGGTGTACCTGATGCTGGGGATTCTGTACGAGAGCTTCGTGCACCCGGTGACGATCCTTTCGACGCTGCTCTCGGCAGCGCTCGGGGCCTTGCTGGCGCTGCTGGTGACGGGCACGCAGTTCGACATCATCGGCCTGATCGGCATTGTGTTGCTGATCGGTATCGTGATGAAAAACGGCATCATGATGGTCGACTTTGCCCTGGAATTGTTACGCGAGGGCGGCCTGAGCCCCACGGCCGCGATCCGCCAGGCGGCAGAGTTGCGGTTCCGGCCGATCCTGATGACCAGCATGGCGTCGCTGTTCGGCGCGGTGCCGCTGGCGCTCGGTACGGGGATTGGTTCGGAGCTGCGTCACCCGCTGGGCATCGCGATTATCGGCGGGTTGTTGCTCAGTCAGTTGCTGACGCTGTTTTCCACGCCGGTGATCTTCCTCGCCATGCACGGCCTGGGGCAGCGCTTCAGCCGCCGCCCGGCTGAAGCGGTCTGATGGCAATGAACCTCAGCGCGCCGTTTGTTCGCCGCCCGATTGCAACCACCTTGATGGCGGCCGGCCTCGCGCTGTTTGGCGCGCTGGCCTTCATGCTGTTGCCGGTGGCGCCGTTGCCGGAGGTGGATTTCCCGACCATCAGCGTCAGCGCCTCGTTGCCCGGCGCCGATCCGACCACCGTCGCCAGTTCAGTGGCCACGCCCCTGGAGCGCCAGTTCGGGCAGATCGCCGGGGTCACGCAGATGACCTCATCCAGCAGCTTGGGCTCGGCGCGGATCATTTTGCAGTTCGACCTGAATCGCGACATCGACGGCGCCGCGCGGGATGTGCAGGCGGCGATCAATGCCGCCCGCAGCAACCTGCCCAGCGACCTGTCCGGCAACCCGACGTACCGCAAGGTCAACCCGGCGGATTCGCCGATTCTGATCATCAGCCTGACCTCCGACAGCGCCACGCCGGGGCAGATGTATGACGTGGCCTCGACCCTGCTGGAGCAGAAGTTGTTGCAGACCACCGGGGTCGGTGACGTGACGGTGGGCGGCGGCGCGCTGCCGGCGGTGCGGGTGGAATTGAACCCCGACCGGCTCAACCAGTACGGCGTGAGCCTGGAGCAGGTGCGCCAGGTGATCAACGCCTCCAACGTCAACTTGCCCAAGGGCAACGTGGCCATCGGTGATCGCAACTACGGCATTGCGGCGAATGACCAGTTGCTCGATGAAAAGGACTACGGGCCGCTGGTGGTCAAGGCCCACAACGGCGACCTGATCCATATCGCCGACCTGGGCTACGTGCGCGAAGACGTGCAGGACCTGCGCAACTTCGGCCTGTCCAACGGCAAGCCGGCGGTACTGCTGGTGGTGTTCAAGCAGCCGGGCGCCAACGTGATCGAAACGGTGGACGCGGTGAAAGCCTCGCTGCCGTTCCTGCAAAGCTCGATTCCGGCGACGATCAAGCTCAACCTGCTGATGGACCGCACCACCACCATTCGCGCCTCGTTGCATGACGTCGAGATCACGTTGCTGGTGTCGATCCTGCTAGTGACCCTGGTGACCTTCGGCTTCTTCCGCGACTGGCGCAGCACCCTGGTGCCGGCGATTGTGGTGCCGCTGTCGCTGCTCGGCACCTTCGGCGCGATGTACTTCCTCGGCTACAGCCTGAACAACCTGTCACTCATGGCGCTGACGATTTCCACCGGCTTTGTGGTGGACGATGCGATTGTGGTGGTGGAAAACATCATGCGCCACCTGGAGCGCGGCAAGACCCGGGTGGAAGCGGCGCTGGCCGGTGCCCAGGAAGTCGGCTTCACGGTACTGACCATCAGCGTGTCGCTGGTGGCGGTGTTTATTCCGCTGCTGCTGATGGGCGGGATTGTCGGGCGGCTGTTCCGCGAGTTTTCGGTGTCGTTGTCGGTGGCCATTGTGATCTCGATGCTGATCTCGCTGACGGTTACACCGATGCTCGCCAGCGTGCTGCTGCGCGCGCCGAAAGCGATTCATGAAGGTAATGAACACCCGGACTCGCGCTTTCACCGCTTCTACGATCGCACCCTCGGTTGGGTGATCGACCATACGGTGCTGATGGGTTTTGTGACGGTGTTAGTGATCGTGCTCGCCGGCGTGTTGTACGTGCTGGTGCCCAAGGGCTTTTTCCCCCAGGAAGACACCGGGCGCTTGCAGGGCAGCATCCTGGCGAACCAGAGCATTTCCTATGGGGCGATGCAGAAGGACTTCACCGAGATCAACCGCAAGGTGATGAAAAACCCGAACATCGAAACCGTCGCCGGGTTTGTCGGCGGTGGCGGAGGGGGCGGCGGGGCGGTCAACAGCGCGCAGATGTTTGTATTGCTCAAGCCCCTGGGCGAGCGCAAGGACAACGCCACCGAAATCATCGGCCAGATCCGCCGCAGCCTCGGCGACTTGCCGGGCACCAAGCTGTATTTGCAGTCGGCCCAGGACATCACCGTGGGTGGCCGGCAAAGTGGCGCGCAATACCAATACACCCTGACCGCCGATGACCAGGAGTCGCTGGACGAATGGGTGCCCAAGGTGGTGGCGGTGCTGCGCAAATTGCCGCAACTCACCGACCTCAATACCGACCAGCAAGACAACAGCTTGCTGGCCAATGTGCAAATCAACCGGGACACGGCGGCGCGCCTCGGGGTGAGTGTCTCGGCGGTCGACCAGACGCTGTACGACGCCTTTGGCCAGCGCCAGGTCGCGACCCTGTATCGCGCGGCCAACCAGTACCACGTGGTGATGGAAATCGCTCCGGAATACTGGACCGACCCTTCCGCGCTCAAGGGCATTTATGTGCCGACGGGCACCCAGGCCACGACCACCAAGGGCACCACGGCGGCGCCCAACCTGACCACCGGGCAGACCCTGGTGCCACTCTCGGCACTGGCGGATAACACGGTGGCGCGCACCGCAATTTCCATCAGTCACCAGGGCACGTTCCCGGCGGTGACAGTCTCGTTCAACCTGGCGCCCGGTACGTCCATCGGCCAGGCCACGGCGATGGTGGACGATGCGGTGAAGCAACTGCGCATGCCCGCCAGTGTGGTCGGTCAGTTTGCCGGTACGGCCCAGGTGTTCCAGTCGTCGGTGGCCAGTGAGCCACTGCTGATCGTCGCTGCGTTGCTGTGCGTGTATATCGTGCTGGGCATCCTCTACGAAAACCTGACGCACCCGCTGACCATTCTTTCGACCCTGCCCTCGGCCGGCGTCGGTGCGTTGATCGCCTTGCTGCTGACCGGCACCGAGCTGTCGATCATTGCGCTGGTGGGGGTGATTCTGTTGATTGGTATCGTGAAGAAAAACGCGATCATGATGATCGACTTCGCGATCACCGAGCGGCGGGAGTTCGGCCTCACGGCCAAGGAAGCGATTCGCCGGGCGTGCCTGATCCGTTTCCGGCCGATCATGATGACCACCCTGGCGGCGATCCTTGGCGCGCTGCCGCTGGTGCTCGGCACCGGTTATGGCTCTGAGTTGCGCCGGCCGTTGGGGATTTCGATTATTGGTGGCCTGCTGTTCAGCCAGGTGCTGACGCTGTACACCACCCCGGTGATCTACCTGTGGCTCGACCGGGCGTCACAGCGCCTGGGTCGGCGTAAGGAAGCAAGGTTATGAACGTGAAATACAGCGTGCTTTGCATCAGCCTGCTACTCGGCGGCTGCATGGTCGGGCCCGATTACCAGAAGCCCGCCATGGAGCTGCCGCAGTCGTTCAAGGAAGGCGCGCAGTGGCAGCGCGCGGCGGCTAACCCCCAAGGGGCGATGGACAGCCAGTGGTGGCTGGCCTATCAGGACCCGGTGCTGAACGACCTGGTGGCGCGCTCGGCCAAGGCCAACCAATCGATCATCGCGGCGGAGGCCGCGTACCGTTTGGCTCAGGCGCAGGTGGCGTCCAGCCGGGCCGGTTTGTGGCCGACGGTGGGCGTGGGGTTGTCGGGTTCGCGGGGAACGGCAGGCAGTGGTAGCGGCACGTCCACCACCGGTACCACGGCGGGCGGCGTGCAGAACAGTGTCAGCGCAACCTTGACCGCCAGTTGGGAGCCGGACCTGTGGGGCCTGGTGCGGCGCGGGATAGAGTCCAGCCAGGCGACGGCCCAGCAATCGGATGCGTTGCTGGCCGGGGTGCGGCTGTCCATCAGTTCCAGCGTGGCGAGTAACTACCTCGCCCTGCGGCAGATGGACATCGACGTGCGCCTGTTGCAGCAACAACAGAAGATCAACCAGCAACTGCTGGACATGATCCAGGTGCAGTTCACCCAGGGCGTCGCCACCAACGACCAGTTGCTGGTGGCTCAGGACCAGTTGACCACCTCGATTGCCGACCTGCAGACCTCCCTGCGCGACCGCGAGCAATACGAACACGCGCTGGCGGTGCTGGTGGGTGTGGCGCCGAGTGAATTCAGCGTGGCGGTGCGCAATGACTACAGCTTCGTGGTCCCGCGGCCACCGTTGACCTTGCCGTCGACCCTGCTGCAACGGCGTCCCGATGTGGTGGCGGCGGAGCGCTCGGCAGCGGCGGCCAACGCGAAAATCGGCGTGGCTGAAGCCGCATTCTTCCCGACCCTGGATCTTACTGCCGAGGCCGGTTACCGCGGCAGTGCGTTGGGCGGGTTGTTCTCCCTGCCCAATCGCATCTGGACGTTGGGCCCGGCGCTGGCGGAAACCCTGTTTGATGGCGGCGCCCGCGAAGCGGCGGTCAAGCAGGCCGAGGCCAGCTATGACCAGATCGCCGCGACCTACAAGGGCACCGTGCTCAGCGCCTTGCAGAACGTTGAAGACAACCTGTCGGCAATCAACCACCTGCAAACCCAGGCCGATGCGTTCCAGCAGGTGTACCAGCGTAATCAGCAACTGTTCGGCAGCCAGGAAGCACAGTTGCGCGCCGGCACCGTGAGCCAGGAGGCCGTGCTGACCCAGCAACTGGTGTTGCTGCAAGCCGAGCAGAATCTTCGCGACACCCAGGGCCAGCTCAGCCAGGGCAGTGTGGCGCTGATCCAGAGCCTTGGCGGGGGCTGGCAAACGCCTGCGCGCTGAACGGCTCGCTAACCCGGTGTGCGCCGCGTTATTCTCGGCGCACTTTGAATCACGGGAAGCCCGAGCCATGGCAGGAAGCAGTTTGCTGGTATTGATCGACGACATCGCCGCGGTGCTCGATGATGTGGCGTTGATGACCAAGATGGCCGCGAAGAAAACCGCCGGCGTGCTGGGGGACGACCTGGCGCTGAATGCCCAGCAAGTCTCCGGGGTGCGCGCCGAGCGGGAAATTCCGGTGGTGTGGGCGGTGGCCAAGGGCTCGTTCGTCAACAAGCTGATTTTGGTGCCGGCTGCGTTGCTGATCAGCGCGTTTGCGCCGTGGGCGGTGACACCGCTGTTGATGCTGGGCGGCGCTTATTTGTGTTTTGAGGGCTTCGAAAAACTCGCCCATAGCTTCTTCCACAAACGCACCGAAGAGCAGGCGCACCTGGTGGAAGCCGTGGCGGATCCGGCCACGGACCTGGTGGCCTTCGAGAAGGACAAGATCAAGGGCGCGATCCGTACCGACTTCATCCTCTCCGCCGAAATCATCGCCATCACCCTCGGTACCGTGGCCGATGCACCGCTGATGCAGCAAGTGATCGTGTTGTCGGGTATCGCCATCGTCATGACCATCGGCGTCTACGGCCTGGTGGCTGGTATCGTCAAACTCGATGACCTGGGCCTGTGGCTCACCCAGAAGCCCGGCCAGGCGGCGCGCAGCATTGGCGGGGCGATCCTGCGGGCGGCGCCGTACATGATGAAAAGCCTGTCGGTGATCGGTACGGCGGCGATGTTCATGGTCGGCGGTGGCATCCTGACCCATGGTGTGCCGGTGGTGCATCACTGGATCGAGACCGTGAGCCAGAGTACTGGCGGCCTGGCGTGGTTGATGCCGACGTTGCTCAATGCAGTGGCGGGGATCATTGCCGGGGCCGTGGTGTTGGCGGTGGTCAGCGCGGTGGGTAACCTCTGGAAGCGGGTGAGGGCATAGGCATTTGATCGAGCGACGGCAATTCAGCGGGGGCATGAAAGGCAAGAACCTCCGTTACCTGAATGAAAATCCCGGCGACGCCCGCCAGACGGTGCGTGCGGGATTTGTGTTGCTCGAACATTTTTCGCTGCCGGCGTTTACCCAGGCGCTGGATACGCTGATCACCGCCAACCTGCTGCGGCCCGCTTCTTTTTCTACCTCGACCTTCGGCTTGCGGGAAGGCGAGGTGATCAGTGACCTGGGGCTGGTGATCCGGCCCGATGCGCGGCTTGAGTCTTCGGTGCTTAAAGCGTTGGACCTGTTGGTGATATGCGGTGGCTATCGCACTGAACTGAAGGCTGCGGAGGAGTTTATCCACCTGCTGAAAAGCGCCTCGGAGCAGGGTGTGAGCCTGGCCGGTTTGTGGAATGGTGCGTGGTTCCTGGGGCGTGCGGGATTGCTGGGCGGCTACCGCTGCGCCGTGCACCCGGAACATCGCCCGGCCCTCGCTGATTTCTGCAAGGCGACGCAGGTCAGCAGCGAACCCTATGTGATTGATCGCGACCGGCTGACGGCATCGAGCCCTTCCGGTGCGTTTCATATGGCGCTGGACTGGATCAAGGGGCTGTACGGCAAAGCGCTGGTGGAGGGGATCGAGGACATCCTGGCGTTTGAGGAGTCGCGCTACCGGCGGGTGAAACCCACGGAAAACGTGTGCTTGAGCGCACCCCTGCGCGAGGTGGTCAACCTGATGGACGCCAACCTCGAAGAGCCTCTGGAGCTTGAGCAACTGGCCGTTTATGCGGGCCGTTCCCGACGCCAGTTGGAGCGTTTGTTCAAGGAGCAGCTTGGCACCACGCCCCAGCGTTATTACCTGGAACTGCGCATCACCGAGGCCCGTCGGCTGCTGCAACACACCGAGCTGTCCCAGGTGGACGTGCTGGTGGCCTGCGGGTTTGTCTCGCCGAGCCATTTCAGCAAGTGCTACAGCGCCTACTTTGGCTACAGGCCATCCAAGGAAAAGCGCCTGGTCAAATAGCCTGAGATTGGCATTCGCCACAAATATAGATACGATGCTAATCATTAGCTTGCTATCTATATGTGGGTTTAATGAAATCCTCCACCTTCCAGCTCCCTGATTTCTGGCAGGCGACGTTGACCCCGTCCCGTAGCGATCTGCTGTTTGCCTTGCGCAACATGATCGCCGGCGGGGTCGCGTTGTACCTGGCCTTCTGTTTTGACTTGCAGCAACCGCAATGGGCCCTGACCACCGTATTTATCGTGGGCCAGTCCACCAGCGGCATGGTCCTGGCCAAAGGCGCCTATCGGCTGGTGGGTACGTTTGTCGGGGCCATGGTTTCCATTGCGATGATCGGCGTGTTTGGCCAGGCGCCGCTGCTGTTCCTGCTGTGCATGGCGCTGTGGCTGGCGTTCTGCACCACGGGGGCATCCTTGCTGCGCAATCATGCGTCCTATGGGTTTGTGCTGGCGGGGTACACCACGGCGATTATTGCGCTACCCGCTACGGCGGCACCGCTGGGAGTGTTCGATGAGGCGGTGGCACGCTGCCAGGAGATCAGCCTGGGGATTCTTTGTGCCTCCATCGCCAGTACGATTCTGTGGCCGCGCCGGGTCGAGCAGGTGCTGGCGGTTCAGGCGCGCGCCGCCTGGCAGGCCGGGGTGCGGGCTGCCGCTTCGGAGCTGTTGGGTACCGACCAGCGTAAAGGCTTGCTCGAAGCATTGAGCCGCCTGGTGGCGGTGGACAGCCAGCGCGACCATGCCTGGTTTGAAGGGCCCAAGGGCCGGCGCCGCTCCCAGGCCTTGCGGGTGCTCAGCCGTGATCTGCTTAGCCTGCTGCGGGCGGCGCGGGGCGTGGCGCGCCAGCGGATGATGCTCGATGAAACGGCGGCGGTCGGGCCACTGATTGAAGCGGTGGCTTCGGCGTTGCAGCAGGAGCGTCTTGATGAACTGCCCGAGTTGTCACAACGGCTTGGCCTGGCGTTGCAGGATCCGCAGCTTGGCCAGGAGGCGCACTTTTGCCTGGTGCAACTGGCGCAGGTGTTGCGCTTGATTGAGCTGGGTGCATTGACGCTGTCGGCGGTCGAGCAGGGCAGGGTGCCGCCCGGCGCACCGGGGGCGATGTCCTGGCACCGGGATATCGAGCAGGGGGTGCTTGGCGGGCTGCGCAGTGCGTTGGCGTTTCTGGCGGTCGCGGCGTTCTGGATCTTTACGGCATGGCCTTCGGGTTTGGGCGCGGTATCGATTTGTGGCGTGGTGTTGAGCCTGTTTGCAGCGCGGGAAAACCCGTCGGCCTCCAGCCTGAATTTCCTCAAGGGCATAGCGCTGTCGATCCCGGTGGCCGGTTTTGTGTGCTTCGTGCTGTTGCCCGGCTTCGATGGCTTTCCCCTGTTATGCCTGGCGTTGGGAGTGCCGCTGTTTTTCGCCTCATTGTGCATGAGCCGCCTCAAGCTGGCGGCCACGGCCTCGGCGTTCTGCATCTTTTTCGTCAACAACGTCGGGCCCAGCAATGTGATGACCTATGACTTCGCCGCGTTCCTCAACAAGGCCATCGCGACGTTGGTGGGTGTCGGGATTGCCGTGGTGGTGTTTCGGCTGATCCAGCTCAATCCCGGCGAGCATCACTATCGGCGGATGTTCAAGGCGTCGCTGTTCGACCTGGCGCAATTGACTTCCCGTCCCCTGGAGCAGGCTGAAAGCTGGTTTGGCGGGCGCATGGCGGACCGGCTGATTCGCCTGTCGCGCTACAGCGAAACCTTGCCTGCCGATCGCCGTGTCCACTGGGATAACGGATTGCTGGGGCTGGACCTGGGGGATGAGTTGCTGGAGTTGCGCGCCTGCCTGGCGGACAGCCGGGGTGCGTTGGCGATTGAGCGCGATCGCTATTTGCGGGCATTGGAGTCGGTGTTGGAGGAGGGGGGGCCGAGCGTGGCGAATGAGTCGCTGATGGATGCGGCCAGCGTTGCGATGCTTGAAGCGCTTGAACAGCCTTCGGGATTGGCGGAGCAGGATCGGGAAATGGCCAGGGCGGCAGTGCTGCAACTGCGGTTTACGTGGCGTAAGTGGTGTCGGCGGGGGGTGTAGGCGCTGGCAAGCCAGCGCCTACACGGGGCATTACTCGGCGATCTGCAACTTGCGCGCCTCGGTGTACACGTAGCGCACCTTTTCATACTCGAACGGCGAGTTCATCTGGCCGTAGCGGAAGCTGGTCTGGTAGCGCTTGTCGACGGCGCGCAGGGCCCAGATTTCCGGGTGGTTTTCGCTGACCTTGGACACGTTCAGGAAGTTGATCTCGGTCTCGGCGCCGTAGTCCACCAGCAGGCCGGTGGTATCCCGCAGGTTCGACGGACCAAATAGCGGCAGCACCAGGTAGGCGCCGCCCGGTACACCGTAGAAGCCCAGGGTCTGGCCGAAGTCTTCGCTCTGGCGCGGCAGGCCCATGGCGGTGGCCGGGTCCCACAGGCCGGCGATGCCGATGGTGGTGTTGAGCAGCAGGCGCCCGGTGGTTTCCAGGGAACGATGGCCCTTGAGCTGCAGCAGGCTGTTCAGCAGGTTGGGTACATCCCCGAGGTTGTTGAAGAAGTTGCTGACGCCGGTACGCAGGAAGCTTGGGGTGACATAGCGGTAACCGTCCACCACGGGCAGGAACACCCACTGGTCGAAGCGGTAGTTGAAGTGGTAGACCCGGCGGTTCCACGACTCCAGCGGGTCGTAGACATTCAGGGCGTTGACCGACGAGCGCTCGAACTCACGCTGGTCCAGGCCAGGGTTGAACTTGAGGTGGCTCAGGGGCTCCTTGAAGCCGTCGGAGTCCACTACGGTCGGCGTGTGGGCCTTGCTGTTGTCGGCATTGGCCACGCCCGCGCACATCAGGGCGGCGAGCAGCAGAAGATATTTAGCCACGGAAGAACTCCAGCATGGCGTCGGCGTTGACGCGGTAGTTGAGGTTGCCGCAATGGCCGCCCAGGGGGTAGACGGTCAAGCGATCGCCGAAGGTTTTACGCAGGAAGCCAAGGTCGCCAGGGCCCAGGATCACGTCGTCGGCGTTGTGCATGACGGCGATTTTCGGGCTGTCGTGCAGGTAGTCCTTGAGGGCATACAGGCTGACCTGGTCAACCAGTTGCAGCAGGCTGCCGCCGTCGGAACGGGCGCGCCACATCGGGATCACCTGTTCGGTGAGGTAGCAGTCGAAGTCGCACTGCAGCGCACGCTTGAGGAACGGCGTGAGGCTGGTGCCTTCGCTGATCGGGTACTTGGGCGGGATGATCAGGCCGCGACGGTTGATCAGGTCCGAGGTGAAGGCAATGTCGGCCGCCGAGAAGCGGAACGAGGTGCCGATCAGCATCGCCATCTGTTCGTTGGTCAGGTGTTCCTTGGAGTTCTGGAAGTCGTAGAGCAGGGCATCGTTGAGGTCGATGTAGCCCTTTTGCTGGAAGTAGCGGGTCAGCTTGTTCAACACCAGCTCATAGAAGGTGGTGCTGTTGTTGATGCCCTTGACCTCGGTCTGCACCAGCTTGTCGAGGTTGGTGATCGAGGTATAGAGGTTGACCGGCGGGTTCAGCAGCAGGACTTTCTTGAAGTTGAAGCTGCGACGGGTTTCATCCAGCTTGCTGACAAAGGCTGCGTCGAGGGCGCCGAGGCTGTAGCCGGTGAGGTAGAAGTCGGTCACGGGCAGCGTCGGGTTTTGCGCGCGTACGGCCTGCATCACGCGGTACATGTCTTCGGCGTCTTCCTGGCTGATGCCGGGAGTGGCGAAGCGCGAGGCGGCGGCGATGAAGTCGAAGCTGGTGGGGGACGACAGCTGGACGACGTGGTAACCGGCCTTGTAGTAGAGCTTTTTCAGGTATTCGTTGATGGTGCTGTCAAAGCGTGCGCCGGTGCCGGCGATCAGGAAGATCAGCGGTGCGGCACGGTCCTGCTTGGCGATGCGGTAGGTGAGTTTCTTCACCGCCCAGAAGTTGTCAGGCAGGCTGAACTCGCGCTCGGGACGCATCGTCAGGGTGTAGTCGGACTGATTGATTTGATCGTCCGATGGCAGTTCCGGCCGCAGGTTCGGCGGGGTAGTGGCGATGGTCGCTTCAAACGGGTTGGTCAAAGGGTAGCCATAGCTGGCCTGGTCGATATCGACCGCCAGTGCTGACGCACTCAGAAAAAGGCTGCCCAACAGGGCCGCACAGCGCAAGGAACGGAGCATGACTAAATCCCTAAGAGGAAAACGTGCTGAAGTGGAGTTCGCAGGCTATGACCACCGCGTTGCTGCCGAAGTGCCAGCCTTCGGCACTAAAAGTCGGAAAAAACGTCGGAATCGGGGTAATAGTAGCGAGACGATACACTTTGGCACGCCTTAATGAACACTTATCTGTTTGCAAAACTTGCCAACGGCCACCGGGGGATTAAGCTGGGCGCCGTTTTCGCCTATCGGAGTGCCCCATGTCCCGCCGTTTTCCGCTGATCCTGTTGCTTATTGCCCTGCCGCTTTGGCTGGCCGCCAGTTATGGCGCGCGTTACGGATTCATGGAGGATGGCCGTTGGGTGGGCATTTGCGCTGACGAAGCCAGCCGCTGGGAATGCCAGGTGCGTTCCAACCTGGGGTTGATGATTCACTTCAAGGTGCTGGG
This sequence comes from Pseudomonas sp. C6002, assembly GCF_013385805.1. NCBI lineage: Bacteria > Pseudomonadati > Pseudomonadota > Gammaproteobacteria > Pseudomonadales > Pseudomonadaceae > Pseudomonas > Pseudomonas sp. C6002. Next base: position 270,096 of record NZ_JACAPH010000032.1, read on the forward strand.
CTGGGCGGCGCTGGTCACGGCGGTGCTGGCGTTTTTCGTGCCGGGCCGGGCCGGGTGGGGTTTGGCGGTGTTGGCGCTGGTGTTCGGGTTTCCGGCGTTGGCGTTGTACAACACGACCTTTGCGGTGTTTGCGGTGGTGATTGCGGGGTTGCGGTTGGTCCGTAAGCCTCGCGTTGCCTGACAGGGCCTCTTCGCGAGCAAGCCCGCTCCCACATTTGACCGAGTACATCCCTTGGAATGCGGTCGAGTGTGGGAGCGGGCTTGCTCGCGAAAGCGGTCTTAAGCCTTGCGCACCCGCAAGCAACGCCACAATGCTGCAACCATGAGCAGGCTCACCACCGCCCAACCCCACGCCTGCTGGTTCATCAACCCTTCACGGAACAACTGCGGCGCAATGCCGGCACCGATGATGAACGCCAGCAACGCAATCTCCCGCCGCAGCCCGCTCACCGGACGCACCAGGTACACCAGCGCCGGCAGCACCAGCGCGGCACTCGGGAAGCTGCGGTAACGCGGGTCAAATACCAGCGCCAGCATCATGACCGCACCGGCAAACCCGGCGATTGCCACCAGCCAGCCAGCGCGCTGCTCCAGCCAGTTGAAGGCGCGTTCGCGCCAACCTTCTCGCGCACTCATCGCCAGGGCCGCGTGAGCCAGTACCGCAAGGTTCAAGGCCACCAGCAATCCAGCCCACACCCACTCATCCGTGAAGCGCGCGGTGACCCGGTTCAACTCGGCCCAGGTGCCGATCGAGCAGGCCGCCACGGCGCCCAGCAATGGCAACAACAACGCAGCCCGGGCCGTGCGCACGCGGCCACCCAGCAGCAGCGTGCCCAGCAGGATAATCCCGCCAACCCCCAGCCACAGCGGCCAGTACGGCACATTGGTCACCGGGCCGGCGAGCACGCCCTTGTCCTGGCGGTCCGCATCAAACAGGCCCCAGTAACCCCCCACCGCCCCTTCACTGGCACGTTTCCACGGCTGGTCAAAGGCTTCGATCAGGTTGTAGTGCCAGCCATTGGCTTCGGCCATGGCCACGAACCCGCGCATGAATTTCGCTTCGTTGACCCGGCTCGGCACCGCCGTTTCCCGCTGGCGGCCTTCGCTCGGCCAGCCGGTCTCGCCGATCATCACGTCCTTGGGGGCGAACTTGTTGCCGAAGGTCTGGCGCACATCGCCCACGTGCTTGAGCGCCTGGTCGATGCCCGAGGGGTCATCTTCCCAGTAAGGCAGCAGGTGGATGGTCAGGAAGTCCACGGCCGGGGCGATTTCCGGGTGTTGCAGCCAGAACTCCCACACATCGGCATAGGTGACCGGTTGCTTGATATGGTCCTTGACGTGATGGATCAACTTGACCAACTGCCCGGCGGTGACTTCCTTGCGCAGCAGGGTTTCGTTGCCGACGATCACCGAGGTGACGACGTCGGGGTTGGCATTGGCCGAAGCGATCAGTGCCTCGACTTCCTTGGCGGTGGCCACCGGATCACTGCTGACCCATGCGCCGCTCATCAGCTTCAGGCCGTGTTTGCGTGCCAGTGCCGGCAAGTCTTCAAGGCCGGTCTGGGAGTAGGTGCGAATGCATTCGAAACGGGTGGCCAGCAACGCCAGGTCGGCGTCCATGCGCTCGGGGCGCAGTTTGAACGGCTGGTCGAACGGCGACTGGTCTTTGTCGAAGGGCGTGTAGGACGCACATTGCAGCTTGTGGCTGGCGCTGGCCACGTCCGGCAGCACCACCGGTTGGCCAAGGCCGTACCAATAGCCGCCGAGGGCCAGCACACCAAGGATCAGGGCAAATAAATAGGGCAGGAGCGGGAAACGTGCAGTCGCGGGCATGATCAGGCCGTCTGGGGGCAAAGGCGCGCATCTTACCCGGATTTGAGCCGTCCCAGTGGGGCCGCATAATTTTGACATGCAAAGTTCGGGCGGGATCGTCGGTGAATGTCCTACAAATCATCCTGCTGGCGATGTGATGTCGTTTCTTGCTTACCTGAGGTCGCAGTCAGAGCAGGTCGCTTGTGGCAGCAGGTTGATGATCGAAGTGTCAGCCCTCCACTGATGAGGCACCCACGTGATCCATGCGCGTGAAGGGGGCGCGGTGCACCACATAACAACAGGTTGACGTCGCTCGGCATCCGCCGGGCGCAGCACTTTCGGGGAAGCACTATGAAGATGCGACGACTCTTGGGCGCAGCTGCCACTCTGGTAGTTGCGATGAGCTCCACACTGGCCAGCGCCGACAGCAAAACCCTGAGCATCGGCTATGTGGATGGCTGGTCGGACAGTGTCGCCACCACCCACGTGGCGGCAGAAGTGATCAAGCAAAAGCTCGGTTATGACGTGAAACTGCAAGCGGTCGCCACCGGGATCATGTGGCAAGGCGTGGCCACCGGCAAACTCGACGCCATGCTCTCCGCCTGGTTGCCGGTGACCCACGGTGAATACTGGGCCAAGAACAAGGACAAGGTGGTCGACTACGGCCCCAACTTCAAGGACGCCAAGATCGGCCTGATCGTGCCTGAGTACGTGAAAGCCAAATCCATCGAAGACCTCAAGACCGACACCACCTTCAAGAACAAGATCGTGGGTATCGACGCCGGTTCAGGTGTGATGCTCAAGACCGACGAAGCAATCAAGGCCTATGGCCTGGACTACAAGCTGCAAGCCAGTTCGGGCGCGGCGATGATCGCCGAGTTGACCCGTGCCGAAGACAAACAGGAATCCATTGCGGTCACCGGCTGGGTGCCACACTGGATGTTCGCCAAGTGGAAACTGCGTTTCCTGGACGACCCAAAAGGAATTTATGGTGCTGCTGAGACCGTCAACAGCATCGGCAGCAAAGGCCTGGAAAAGAAAGCCCCGGAAGTCGTGGCGTTCCTGAAGAAATTCCAGTGGGCCTCCAAGGATGAAATCGGCGAAGTCATGCTGGCGATCCAGGAGGGCGCCAAGCCTGAAGCGGCAGCCAAGGACTGGGTGGCCAAGCACCCTGAGCGCGTCGCCGAGTGGACTGCTAAGTAAGTCTCTTGTGGGAGCTGGCTTGCCTGCGATGCAGACGCCTCGGTGCACTTGATGTATCGAGGTAATCCTATCGCGGGCAAGCCCGGCTCCCACATTATTTCGCCCCCGCAATTATTCCTGCACCTTCAATATCCCTCGCTACACTCCTTCTACTACTAAGGTCGTCTGGAACCTGTTCCTCAGCCGCATACAGTGGATATGTTCCAATAATAAAAAGCTGTGCTGCGAGGATAAAAACAATGAACGACAGCATTTACCTCTCGATTCAAAACAGCCCGCGTTTCAAGGAGCTGGTTAGTAAAAGGGAAAGATTCGCCTGGATTCTCTCGGCAATCATGCTTGGGCTTTACTCCGCTTTCATTCTTCTGATTGCCTATGGGCCGCAAATACTGGGGGCCAAGATCAGCCCCGGTTCGTCCATTACGTGGGGGATCCCGATCGGGGTCGGGCTGATTGTGTCGGCCTTCGTCCTCACCGGCATCTATGTACGACGCGCCAACGGCGAATTCGACGACCTGAACAATGCGATTCTCAAGGAGGCTGCGCAATGATCCGTCGTCTATTGGCTGTACTCGGCGCTTCGGCCTTTGCACCTGCCGTTTGGGCGGCCGATGCATTGACCGGCGAAGTGCATAAACAACCGCTGAATATCGCAGCGATCCTGATGTTCGTGGCCTTTGTTGGCGCGACCTTGTGCATCACCTACTGGGCGTCCAAGCGCAACAAGTCGGCGGCCGACTACTATGCGGCCGGCGGCAAGATCACCGGGTTCCAGAACGGTTTGGCGATTGCCGGTGACTACATGTCGGCAGCCTCCTTCCTGGGGATTTCCGCGCTGGTGTTCACCTCCGGCTACGATGGCCTGATCTACTCCATCGGCTTCCTGGTGGGCTGGCCGATCATTCTGTTCCTGATCGCCGAGCGCCTGCGTAACCTGGGCAAATACACCTTTGCCGACGTGGCGTCCTATCGCCTGGGGCAAACCCAGATCCGCAGCCTGTCGGCCTGTGGCTCTTTGGTGGTGGTGGCGTTCTACCTGATCGCGCAGATGGTAGGCGCGGGCAAGCTGATCCAGCTGCTGTTCGGCCTGGATTATCACGTCGCGGTGATCCTGGTAGGCATCCTGATGTGCCTCTATGTGTTGTTCGGCGGCATGCTGGCGACCACCTGGGTGCAGATCATCAAGGCAGTGCTGTTGCTGTCCGGTGCCTCGTTCATGGCGCTGATGGTGATGAAACACGTCAACTTCGACTTCAACATGCTGTTTGCCGAGGCGATCAAGGTTCACCCTAAAGGTGAAGCGATCATGAGCCCGGGCGGCCTGGTGAAAGACCCGATTTCGGCGTTCTCCCTCGGCCTGGCACTGATGTTCGGTACCGCCGGCCTGCCGCACATCCTGATGCGCTTCTTCACTGTGAGTGACGCAAAGGAAGCGCGCAAGAGCGTGCTGTATGCCACTGGCTTCATCGGCTACTTCTATATCCTGACCTTCATCATCGGCTTCGGCGCGATCCTGCTGGTCAGCACCAACCCGGCGTTCAAGGATGCTGCAGGTGCCTTGCTCGGCGGTAACAACATGGCGGCGGTGCACCTGGCCAACGCGGTGGGCGGCAGTATCTTCCTGGGCTTCATCTCGGCCGTGGCGTTTGCCACCATCCTGGCAGTGGTTGCCGGTTTGACCCTCGCGGGTGCTTCGGCGGTGTCCCATGACCTGTACGCCAGCGTGATCAAGAAAGGCAAGGCCAACGAGAAGGATGAGATTCGCGTATCGAAGATCACCACCATCGCCCTGGCAGTACTGGCGATTGGCTTGGGCATCCTGTTTGAAAGCCAGAACATCGCGTTCATGGTGGGCCTGGCGTTCTCCATTGCGGCCAGCTGTAACTTCCCGGTGCTGCTGCTTTCCATGTACTGGAAAAACCTTACTACCCGCGGTGCGATGATTGGTGGCTGGCTGGGCTTGATCAGTGCCGTTGGCCTGATGATCCTCGGCCCGACCATCTGGGTCTCGATCCTGCACCATGAGAAGGCGATCTTCCCTTACGAGTACCCGGCGCTGTTCTCGATGATCATTGCGTTCATCGGCATCTGGTTCTTCTCCATCACCGACAAATCGGCGGCGGCAGAGAAGGAACGTGCGCTGTACTTCCCGCAGTTTGTGCGTTCGCAAACTGGCCTGGGGGCGAGTGGGGCGGTAAGCCACTAAGCGTGTAACGTTACAAAAACAGCCCCGGTCGTGAGATCGGGGCTTTTTTTTGCCTTTATTGGTAACAGATACGACAAAACTGTTTCTCAAATCCGGCACAAATAAAAACGGCCTCTCTATCAAGGGAGGCCGTTTTCAGTGTAGCCAAGTAGCGATCAGCTTACTTGCGGTCTTCCAGCTTGGTGATGTCACGCGACTCGTAGCCGGTGTACAGCTGGCGCGGACGGCCAATCTTGTACGGGCTGGAGAGCATTTCTTTCCAGTGGGAGATCCAGCCCACGGTCCGCGCCAGGGCGAAGATCACGGTGAACATGCTGGTTGGAATGCCGATCGCCTTGAGGATGATCCCCGAGTAGAAGTCGACGTTCGGGTACAGCGAGCGCTCGATGAAGTACGGGTCGGTCAGGGCGATCTCTTCCAGGCGCATGGCCAGTTCGAGTTGCGGATCGTTCTTGATGCCCAGTTCCTTCAACACTTCGTCGCAGGTCTTCTTCATTACGGTGGCGCGCGGGTCGCGGTTCTTGTAGACCCGGTGACCGAAGCCCATCAACTTGAACGGATCGTTCTTGTCCTTGGCCTTGGCGATGAACTTGTCGATGTTCGAGACATCGCCGATTTCATCGAGCATGGTCAATACGGCTTCGTTCGCACCGCCGTGGGCAGGGCCCCACAGTGCGGCGATACCGGCGGCGATACAGGCGAACGGGTTGGCACCCGAAGAGCCCGCCAGGCGCACGGTAGAGGTCGAGGCGTTCTGTTCGTGGTCGGCGTGGAGGATGAAGATCTTGTCCATCGCGGCGGCCAGCACCGGGCTGATCGGTTTGATCTCGCACGGGGTGTTGAACATCATGTGCAAGAAGTTTTCCGCGTACGTCAGGTCGTTGCGCGGGTACATCATGGGTTGACCCATGGAGTACTTGTAAACCATTGCGGCCAGGGTCGGCATCTTGGCAACCAGGCGGATCGCGGAGATTTCGCGATGCTGCGGGTTATTGATGTCCAGGGAGTCGTGATAGAAGGCCGACAGGGCGCCGACTACGCCGCACATGACGGCCATCGGGTGGGCGTCGCGACGGAAGCCGTTGAAGAAGGTCTTCAACTGCTCGTGAACCATGGTGTGGTTCTTTACGGTGCTGACAAACTGGGCCTTTTGCTCAGCTGTTGGCAATTCGCCATTAAGCAGCAGGTAGCAGGTTTCCAGGTAGTCCGACTGTTCAGCAAGCTGTTCGATCGGGTAGCCGCGGTGCAGCAAGATACCGTTATCACCGTCGATATAGGTGATCTTCGACTCGCATGAGGCGGTCGACATGAAGCCTGGGTCGAATGTAAAACGGCCCGTGGCCGTCAGGCCCCGTACGTCGATAACATCGGGACCAACGGTGCCGGTTAAAATGGGCAGCTCGACGGGGGCTGCGCCCTCGATGATCAACTGCGCTTTTTTGTCAGCCATGTGGCCTCCTATTTATGCTTCAAATCATCAGACAGACCCCCCACGCAGGGCCCGCACCACTATAGTGAGATAAATTCAGATGTCAATTTGCCTAAAGTCTTGCTCCAGAAGGCTTTAACCGTACTTTTTCCTCGAAATTACCTGCCGTTTACGCCTTTTATGCCGCCAGCGCAATGCGCTATTAGGGTGAGGAGTGCGCGTTGTCATTAGTTGCCTAACTGTCTATACTCGGCCTCCGACCGCCAGGGGCTTTTGGGCCCGTTTTGATGGGGGTCGCACTCCCTGGGTGGTGGTTACCTGACCAGTGCACTCCCCAACAACTTTGCCCTGATTGTTAGGGGCTCTTCAGTGTGAAAAAAAGCCGTGAATAGCCAACGACCTGTAAACCTAGACCTAAGGACCATCAAACTCCCCATCACCGGCGTAACGTCGTTCCTGCACCGTGTATCCGGCATCATCCTGTTTCTTGGCCTGGGCATCATGCTTTATGCATTGAGCAAATCCCTGGGTTCGGAAGAAGGGTACGCCGAGGTGAAGGCATGCTTGACCAGTCCGCTGGCCAAATTCGTCGCCTGGGGCCTCCTGTCCGCTCTGCTTTATCACCTTGTGGCCGGTATTCGCCACTTGATCATGGACATGGGTATCGGTGAGACGCTGGAAGGCGGCAAGCTGGGCTCGAAAATCGTCATCGCCATTTCCGTGGTGCTGATCGTTCTGGCGGGAGTTTGGATATGGTAACCAGCGTTACGAACCTGTCGCGTTCGGGCCTCTATGACTGGATGGCGCAACGTGTGTCTGCGGTTGTTCTCGCGGCTTATTTCATCTTCCTGATCGGGTACCTCGCGGCGAACCCTGGCATTGGCTACGCCCAATGGCACGGCCTGTTCGCTCACAACGGGATGCGCATCTTCAGTCTGCTGGCCCTTGTAGCCCTGGGCGCTCACGCCTGGGTTGGCATGTGGACCATCGCGACCGACTACCTGACGCCGATGGCGCTGGGCAAGTCCGCGACAGCAGTACGGTTTCTCTTCCAGGCAGTATGCGGCGTCGCGATGTTCGCTTACTTCGTCTGGGGTGTGCAGATTCTTTGGGGTATCTGATTCATGGCTAACACAGTTAATACGCTTTCATTCGACGCCATCATCATTGGCGGCGGCGGTGCCGGCATGCGCGCTGCGCTGCAACTGGCCCAGGGCGGTCACAAGACTGCCGTGATCACCAAGGTGTTCCCGACCCGTTCCCACACCGTTTCGGCCCAGGGTGGCATCACGTGCGCCATCGCCTCCGCCGATCCAAACGATGACTGGCGCTGGCACATGTACGATACCGTCAAGGGTTCCGACTATATCGGTGACCAGGACGCTATCGAATACATGTGCTCCGTAGGCCCGGAAGCGGTCTTCGAGCTGGAACACATGGGTCTGCCGTTCTCCCGTACCGAACAGGGTCGCATCTACCAGCGTCCGTTCGGCGGTCAGTCGAAAGACTTCGGTAAGGGTGGCCAGGCCGCTCGTACCTGTGCCGCAGCCGACCGTACCGGTCACGCGCTGTTGCACACCCTGTACCAGGCCAACCTGAAGGCCGGCACCGTATTCCTCAACGAATACTACGGCGTCGACCTGGTGAAGAACGAAGACGGTGCCTTTGTAGGCATGATCGTTATCTGCATCGAAACCGGCGAAACCTCGTACGTGCGGGCTAACGCCACCGTATTGGCGACCGGCGGTGCAGGCCGTATCTACTCTTCGACTACCAACGCCCTGATCAACACCGGTGACGGTATCGGCATGGCCCTGCGTGCAGGCGTTCCGGTACAAGACATCGAAATGTGGCAGTTCCACCCGACCGGCATCGCCGGCGCCGGTGTACTGGTTACAGAAGGTTGCCGTGGTGAAGGTGGTTACCTGATCAACAAGAACGGCGAGCGCTTCATGGAGCGTTATGCTCCGAACGCCAAAGACCTTGCCGGTCGTGACGTTGTAGCCCGTTCCATGGTTAAAGAGATCATCGCCGGTAACGGCTGTGGTCCCGATGGCGACCACGTGATGCTGAAGCTCGATCACCTCGGTGAAGAAGTGCTGCACAGCCGTCTGCCAGGCATCATGGAGCTGTCCAAGACCTTTGCCCACGTTGACCCGGCTGTTGCGCCGATCCCGGTTGTTCCAACTTGCCACTATATGATGGGCGGCGTTGCCACCAACATTCATGGCCAGGCGATCACCCAGGACGCCGACGGTGTCGACCAGATCATCCCTGGTCTGTTCGCGGTAGGTGAAGTGGCGTGCGTATCGGTTCACGGTGCCAACCGCCTGGGTGGCAACTCGCTGCTCGACCTGGTGGTATTCGGTCGCGCCGCCGGTCTGTTCCTGGAACAGACCCTGAAGGAAGGCGTTGATTACGCTCGTCCACGCCAGTCCGACATCGACGCTGCCCTGGCACGTCTGGATGGCCTGAACTCGCGTACCGATGGCGAAGACGTCGCCTCCCTGCGCAAAGAGCTGCAAAGCTGCATGCAGAACTACTTCGGTGTGTTCCGTACCGGCGAATACATGCAGAAAGGTATCGCCCAGCTGGCTGACCTGCGTACGCGCATTGCCAACGTCAAGATCAACGACAAGAGCCAGGCGTTCAACACCGCTCGAATCGAAGCCCTTGAGCTGCAAAACCTGCTGGAAGTGGCTGAAGCGACTGCGATCGCCGCCGAGGTTCGTAAAGAATCCCGTGGTGCTCACGCTCGTGAAGACTATGAAGACCGCGACGACGAAAACTGGTTGTGCCACACCCTGTACTTCCCGGGTGACAAGCGCGTAACCAAGCGTGCCGTGAACTTCTCGCCGAAGACGGTTCCGACGTTTGAACCGAAGATTCGGACTTACTAAGGGTGGCTGCCATGTTGAAAGTCAGTGTTTATCGCTACAACCCTGATCAGGACGCTGCGCCGTTCATGCAGGAATTCCAGGTCGATACCGGTGGTAAGGACCTGATGGTGCTGGACGTGCTGGCCCTGGTTAAAGAGCAGGACGAGGGTTTCTCCTATCGTCGCTCTTGCCGTGAGGGTGTCTGCGGCTCCGACGGCATGAACATCAACGGCAAGAACGGCCTGGCGTGCATCACGCCGCTGTCTTCCGTGGTGAAAGGCAACAAGTTGGTTGTTCGTCCGCTGCCAGGTTTGCCGGTTATCCGTGACCTGGTCGTCGATATGAGCATCTTCTACAAGCAATACGAGAAGGTTAAGCCATTCCTGCAGAACGACACGCCGGCTCCGGCCATCGAGCGTCTGCAGACTCCGGAAGAGCGCGAGAAGCTGGACGGTCTGTACGAGTGCATCCTGTGCGCTTGCTGCTCGACTTCCTGCCCGTCCTTCTGGTGGAACCCCGACAAGTTCCTGGGCCCCGCTGCCCTGCTGCAAGCGTACCGCTTCCTGGCAGACAGCCGTGACACCAAGACTGCCGAGCGTCTGGCTTCGCTGGATGACCCGTTCAGCGTATTCCGCTGCCGCGGGATCATGAACTGCGTCAACGTATGTCCTAAAGGCCTGAACCCGACTAAGGCCATTGGTCACGTACGTAGCATGCTGCTGCAAAGCGGCGTGTAACCGACGTTGTAGTAAAAGCAGGACCGTTGTGCCCGTAGATGCTACGGCGCAGGCTTCAACCGGCGCCGTAGTTTTAACTTGAGCAGCGACTTACAAAGACGCGGCTCTTATTTTGAAGAAATGAGACAAGCAGGGGCATTCGGGTTGGTACCCGAACTATCAGCGTGATCCTAAGTGGCTTGTTTTGGTCGCTGCACTTGGCCTTTTGCAAGCAAACTCGGTGTTTTCGCCGGTGGTGTCCCCAAATCGAGGGTGACCAAGCATGCAAGAAAGCGTGATGCAGCGCATGTGGAACAGCGGCTATCTTTCAGGTGGTAACGCTGCCTATGTGGAAGAGCTTTATGAGCTCTACCTGCACGACCCTAACGCTGTGCCAGAAGAATGGCGCACCAAATTTCAGACGTTGTCTTCAGACGGCAACGCTGCCACCGATGTATCGCACGCAACAATTCGCGATCAGTTCGTGCTGCTGGCAAAGAACCAGCGCCGCGCCCAGCCGGTTTCTGCCGCAAGCGTGAGCAGTGAGCACGAGAAGAAGCAAGTTGAAGTACTGCGACTGATCCAGGCCTACCGTATGCGTGGCCACCAGGCAGCCCAGCTTGACCCGCTGGGGCTGTGGCAGCGTCCTGCACCTGCAGACCTGTCGATCAATCATTACGGCTTGACCAATGCCGATCTTGATACGACCTTCCGTGCCGGCGACCTGTTCATCGGCAAAGAGGAAGCGAGCCTACGCGAAATTCACGAAGCGTTGCAGCAGACATATTGCCGCACCATCGGTGCCGAATTTACGCACATCACTGATTCCGAGCAGCGCCACTGGTTCCAGCACCGCCTTGAAGGCGTGCGTGGTCGCCCGGTGCTGTCTGCGGACGTCAAGAGCCACTTGCTCGAGCGCGTCACTGCAGCGGAAGGCCTGGAAAAATACCTGGGCACCAAATACCCGGGCACCAAGCGTTTCGGCCTGGAAGGCGGCGAAAGCCTGATCCCGATGCTCGACGAGCTGATCCAGCGTTCCGGTTCCTACGGCACCAAGGAAATCGTGATCGGCATGGCCCACCGTGGCCGCTTGAACGTGCTGGTCAACACCTTCGGCAAGAACCCGCGCGAGCTGTTCGACGAGTTCGAAGGCAAGAAGAAGGTCGAGCTGGGTTCCGGTGACGTTAAATATCACCAGGGCTTCTCGTCCAACGTAATGACCACCGGCGGTGAAGTTCACCTGGCCATGGCGTTCAACCCATCCCACCTGGAGATCGTTTCTCCAGTGGTCGAGGGGTCGGTACGTGCGCGCCAGGATCGTCGTAACGATTCCACCGGTGAGAAGGTCTTGCCGATTTCCATCCACGGTGACGCGGCGTTCGCCGGTCAGGGCGTGGTCCTGGAAACGTTCCAGATGTCGCAGACTCGCGGCTTCAAGACCGGCGGTACCGTTCACATCGTCATCAACAACCAGGTGGGCTTCACCATCAGCAACCCGCTGGACGCACGCTCTACCGAGTACGCGACCGACGTTGCCAAGATGATCCAGGCGCCGATCCTCCATGTGAATGGTGATGATCCGGAAGCCGTGTTGTTCGTGACCCAGTTGGCCATCGATTACCGCATGCAGTTCAAGCGTGACGTGGTCATCGACCTGGTCTGCTACCGTCGTCGCGGTCACAACGAAGCGGATGAGCCTAGCGGCACCCAACCGTTGATGTACCAGCAAATCACCAAGCAGCGCACCACCCGTGAGCTGTATGCCGATAGCCTGATCAAGGCCGGCGTGGTGGACGATGCACGTGTTCAGGCGAAGATCGATGAATACCGCAACGCGCTGGACAACGGCCTGCATGTCGTGAAAAGCCTGGTCAAGGAGCCGAACAAAGAGCTGTTCGTTGACTGGCGTCCGTACCTGGGCCACGCCTGGACGGCGCGTCACGACACCTCGTTCGATCTGAAGACCCTGCAGGAACTGTCGGCCAAGCTGCTGGAAATCCCAGACGGTTTCGTCGTACAGCGCCAGGTTGCGAAGATCTACGAAGACCGTCAGAAGATGCAAGCCGGCGGCCTGCCGATCAACTGGGGTTACGCTGAAACCATGGCGTACGCGACCCTGGCGTTCGAAGGTCACCCGATCCGCATGACCGGCCAGGACATCGGCCGCGGTACGTTCTCGCACCGTCACGCTGTGTTGCACAACCAGAAAGACGCGGGCACCTACATCCCGTTGCAGAACCTGTACGAAGGCCAGCCACGTTTCGACCTGTACGATTCGTTCCTGTCCGAAGAAGCCGTACTGGCGTTCGAATACGGTTACTCGACCACCACGCCTCAGGCGCTGGTGATCTGGGAAGCCCAGTTCGGCGACTTCGCCAACGGTGCCCAGGTGGTTATCGACCAGTTCATCACCAGCGGCGAGCACAAGTGGGGCCGTCTGTGCGGTCTGACCATGCTGCTGCCACACGGTTATGAAGGTCAGGGTCCGGAGCACTCCTCGGCCCGTCTGGAGCGTTACCTGCAATTGTGCGCCGAGCACAACATCCAGGTGTGCGTGCCGACTACCCCGGCCCAGATCTACCACTTGCTGCGTCGCCAGGTGATCCGCCCGCTGCGCAAGCCGCTGGTAGTGCTGACGCCGAAATCGCTGCTGCGTCATAAATTGGCCATCTCGACCCTGGAAGATCTGGCGGATGGTTCGTTCCAGACCGTTATTTCAGAAATCGATACCCTCGACGCGGCCAAGGTCACTCGCCTGATCCTGTGCAGCGGCAAGGTTTACTACGATTTGCTGGAAAAACGCCGTGCCGAAGGCCGCGAAGACATCGCCATCGTGCGGATCGAGCAGCTTTACCCGTTCCCGGAAGACGACCTGATGGAGGCCATCGCGCCTTACACCAACCTCACCAATGTGGTGTGGTGTCAGGAAGAACCGATGAACCAGGGCGCGTGGTACAGCAGCCAGCATCATCTGCGTCGCAGCATCGGCAATCACAAACAGGCACTGGGCCTGGAGTACGCCGGTCGTGATGCTTCTGCTGCACCTGCGTGTGGTTATGCGTCGATGCACGCCGAACAGCAGGAAAAACTGCTGCAAGATGCTTTCACTGTTTAACGCCTTCGCGCTGACTGAAACCGAATTTTAAGGACCCACAGATAATGGCTATCGAAATCAAAGCCCCGTCATTCCCGGAATCGGTTGCCGATGGCACCGTTGCCACCTGGCACAAGAAACCAGGCGAGGCCGTCAAGCGTGACGACCTGATCGTCGACATCGAAACCGACAAGGTCGTGCTCGAAGTGTTGGCTGAAGCTGACGGCGTGCTGGGCGCAATCGTTGCCGAAGAAGGCGCTACCGTCCTGTCGAACCAGGTACTGGGCTCGATCGAAGAGGGCGGTGCTGCTGCCGCTGCCGCTGCCGCTGCTCCTGCTCCTGCCGCCGCTGCGGCACCGGCTGCTGCCGCAGCTCCAGCTGCTGCACCGGTTGCGGGTGGCGAAGATCCAATCGCTGCACCGGCTGCGCGTCAGCTGGCTGACGAAAACGGCATCAACCTGGCGTCCATCAAGGGCACCGGCAAAGATGGCCGTGTGACCAAGGAAGACGTGGTTGCCGCCGTTGAAGCCAAGAAAAACGCTCCAGCTGCTGCGCCTGCCAAGGCTGCTGCCCCGGCTGCCGCTGCTCCTGTGTTCGCCGCTGGCGACCGCACCGAGAAGCGCGTACCGATGACCCGCGTGCGTGCCACCGTGGCCAAGCGCCTGGTTGAAGCACAGTCGAACATGGCGATGCTGACTACTTTCAACGAAGTCGACATGACCGAAGTCATGGCCCTGCGTTCGAAGTACAAGGACCTGTTCGAGAAGTCCCACAACGGCGTACGCCTGGGCTTCATGTCGTTCTTCGTGAAAGCGGCCACCGAAGCGCTGAAACGCTTCCCGGCAGTCAACGCTTCCATCGACGGCGGCGACATCGTTTACCACGGTTATGCTGACGTCGGCGTTGCCGTCTCCAGCGACCGTGGCCTGGTGGTACCGGTTCTGCGTAACGCCGAGCTGATGAGCCTGGCTGAAATCGAAGGCGGCATCGCCAACTTCGGCAAGAAGGCCCGTGACGGCAAACTGACCATCGACGAGATGACCGGTGGTACCTTCACCATCACCAACGGTGGTACTTTCGGTTCGATGATGTCGACTCCGATCGTCAACCCGCCACAAGCTGCGATCCTGGGCATGCACAACATTCTGCAGCGTCCTATGGCGATCAACGGCCAAGTGGTTATCCGCCCGATGATGTACCTGGCGCTGTCGTACGATCACCGCCTGATCGATGGTAAAGAAGCCGTGACTTTCCTGGTGACCATCAAGAACCTGCTGGAAGACCCGGCTCGTCTGCTGCTGGATATCTGATAAAGCGGCGGTGCGCCGTACCACCCGGTCTGCCGCGAGGCAGGCCGGAGTGCGGCTCACGGCTTGAAGCTTTTAGCTAAAGAGGATTTTTTTTCATGTCGCAGAAATTTGACGTTGTAGTGATTGGCGCAGGCCCTGGCGGCTACGTTGCCGCCATCAAGGCCGCACAACTGGGCCTCTCGACTGCTTGCATCGAAAAATACACCGACAAGGAAGGCAAACTGGCGCTGGGCGGTACTTGCCTGAACGTTGGCTGCATTCCTTCCAAGGCGCTGCTGGACAGCTCCTGGAAATTCCACGAAGCGCAAGACGGTTTTGCCATCCACGGCATCAACCACGCTGGCGTGACCATGGACGTGCCAGCGATGGTCGGCCGCAAGGCCAACATCGTTAAAGGCCTGACTTCCGGCGTTGCTACCCTGTTCAAGGCCAACGGCGTTACTTCCCTGCAAGGCCACGGCAAACTGCTGGCCGGCAAGAAAGTTGAAATCACCAAGCCTGACGGTTCGACCGAAATCATCGAAGCCGAGAACGTGATCCTGGCTCCAGGTTCGCGTCCAATCGACATTCCACCGGCTCCGGTCGACCAGAACGTGATCGTTGATTCGACCGGCGCCCTGGAATTCCAAGCGGTTCCAAAACGTCTGGGCGTGATCGGCGCTGGCGTGATCGGCCTGGAACTGGGTTCGGTCTGGTCCCGCCTGGGTTCCGAAGTGACCGTGCTGGAAGCCCTGGACACGTTCCTGCTGGCTGCCGACACCGCAGTGTCCAAAGAAGCGCTGAAAACCCTGACCAAACAAGGTCTGGACATCAAGCTGGGCGCTCGTGTTACCGGTTCCAAGGTTAACGGCGAAGAAGTTGTCGTGACCTACACCGACAAGGATGGCGAACAGACCATCACTTTCGACAAGCTGATCGTAGCCGTTGGTCGCCGTCCGGTGACCACTGACCTGCTGGCTTCCGACAGCGGCGTGAACATCGACGAGCGTGGTTTCATCCACGTTGACGATCACTGCGCTACCACCGTGCCGGGCGTCTACGCCATTGGCGACGTGGTTCGCGGCATGATGCTGGCGCACAAGGCTTCCGAAGAAGGCATCATGGTTGTCGAGCGCATCAAGGGTCACAAGACCCAGATGAACTACGACCTGATCCCGTCTGTTATCTACACCCACCCGGAAATTGCATGGGTCGGCAAGAACGAACAGCAGTTGAAAGCTGAAGGCGTTGAAGTTAACGTCGGCACCTTCCCGTTTGCCGCTTCTGGCCGTGCCATGGCAGCCAACGACACCGGTGGTTTTGTCAAAGTCATCGCTGATGCCAAGACTGACCGCGTATTGGGCGTCCATGTGATCGGCCCAGGCGCAGCAGAACTGGTTCAGCAAGGCGCAATCGGTATGGAATTCGGCACCAGCGCCGAAGACATCGGCATGATGGTTTTCTCCCATCCGACCCTGTCCGAAGCGCTGCACGAAGCCGCGTTGGCAGTGAATGGCCATGCCATCCACATCGCCAACAAGAAGAAGCGCTAAGCGAGATAATAAGAAACCACGGCGGTTGCCCGTCGTGAGCCTTGTGCGCAAGACTCACCGCGGAATATCCGCTGGACGCAGTCTTGCGCAGTTTCACCACCCAGGGTTCAGGCCTTTGGTGGTTTGACTGTGCAAGCAGCAGTCACAGGTGGCGCGGCACTCAATAAAGAGCGCAGCGCCGAATGCGCAGTACCTAACGAAGACGGTAATAAGCATGAATCTTCACGAGTATCAGGGTAAGCAGCTGTTCGCTGAATACGGCCTGCCAGTATCCAAGGGTTACGCAGTAGACACCCCGGAAGCAGCAGCAGAAGCTTGCGACAAAATCGGCGGCACCGAGTGGGTTGTCAAAGCCCAGGTCCACGCTGGTGGTCGCGGTAAAGCGGGCGGCGTCAAGCTGGTTCGCAGCAAAGAAGACGCCAAAGCCTTCGCTCAGCAGTGGCTGGGCAAGCGTCTGGTGACTTACCAGACTGATGCCAATGGCCAGCCAGTCACCAAGATCCTGGTTGAATCGTGCACTGATATCGCTAAAGAGCTGTACCTGGGCGCTGTCGTTGACCGTTCGAGCCGTCGCATCGTGTTCATGGCCTCCACCGAAGGTGGCGTGGACATTGAGAAGATCGCTGAAGAAACCCCAGAAAAAATTCTGAAAGCCACTATCGATCCACTGGTTGGCGCTCAGCCATTCCAGGGTCGCGAGCTGGCATTCCAGTTGGGTCTGGAAGGCAAGCAAGTTGCCCAGTTCGCCAAGATCTTCGTAGGTCTGGCCAAACTGTTCCAGGATCACGATCTGGCCCTGCTGGAAGTGAACCCGCTGGTGATCAAGGCTGACGGCGATCTGCATTGCCTCGATGCCAAGATCAACATCGACGCCAACGCCATGTACCGTCAGCCTAAGCTGAAGACTTTCCACGATCCGTCGCAAGACGATCCGCGCGAAGCGCACGCTGCCAAGTTCGAACTGAACTACGTAGCCCTGGAAGGTAACATCGGTTGCATGGTCAACGGTGCTGGCCTGGCCATGGGTACCATGGACATCGTCAACCTGCATGGCGGCAAACCAGCCAACTTCCTCGACGTAGGCGGCGGTGCCACCAAAGAACGCGTTACCGAAGCGTTCAAGATCATCCTGTCCGACTCCAACGTCGCTGCAGTACTGGTCAACATCTTCGGCGGCATCGTTCGTTGCGACATGATTGCCGAAGGCATCATCGGTGCAGTGAAAGAAGTCGGCGTTAAAATCCCGGTTGTTGTGCGCCTTGAAGGTAACAACGCTGAACTGGGCGCTAAAGTACTGGCAGAAAGCGGTTTGAACATCATCGCTGCTACCAGCCTGACCGACGCTGCTCAACAAGTTGTCAAAGCTGCGGAGGGCAAATAATGAGCGTCCTGATCAATAAAGACACCAAGGTTATCTGCCAGGGTATTACCGGTTCCCAAGGTAGTTTCCACACCCAGCAAGCCATCGAATACGGCACCAAGATGGTGGGTGGCGTTACTCCTGGTAAAGGCGGCACCGAGCACCTGGGCCTGCCAGTGTTCAACACCGTGAAAGATGCTGTAGCTGCCACTGGCGCCACCGCCAGCGTGATCTACGTTCCAGCTCCTTTCTGCAAGGACTCCATCCTGGAAGCAGCATTCGGCGGCATCAAGCTGATCGTTTGCATCACCGAAGGCATTCCTACCCTGGACATGCTGGACGCTAAAGTTAAGTGCGACGAGCTGGGCGTAGTCCTGATCGGCCCTAACTGCCCAGGCGTGATCACTCCAGGCGAATGCAAGATCGGCATCATGCCAGGTCACATTCACTTGCCAGGTAAAGTCGGTATCGTTTCCCGTTCCGGCACCCTGACCTACGAAGCTGTCAAGCAGACTACTGACGCCGGTTTCGGTCAGTCGACTTGCGTCGGCATCGGCGGTGACCCGATCCCAGGCTCGAACTTCATCGACATCCTGAAGCTGTTCCAGGAAGACCCGAAGACCGAAGCGATCGTAATGATCGGTGAGATCGGCGGTTCGGCTGAAGAAGAAGCGGCTGCCTACATCAAGGCACACGTGACCAAGCCGGTTGTTTCCTACATCGCTGGTGTGACTGCCCCTGCTGGCAAGCGCATGGGCCATGCGGGCGCAATCATCTCTGGCGGCAAGGGTACTGCAGACGAGAAGTTTGCTGCCCTGGAAGACGCAGGCGTTAAAACCGTGCGTTCGCTGGCAGACATCGGCAAGGCTTTGTCCGAGCTGACCGGTTGGGCTGTCAAGTAAGCCTCGCGCTTAACTGACGCTTCACCCCACAAAGGCCACCTTCGGGTGGCCTTTGTGCATTCTGAAGGTTGGTGGAGATCAACATGTGGGAGCGGGCTTGCTCGCGAAAGCGGTGTGTCAGTCAGCTCATGAGTGGCTGATACACCGCTTTCGCGAGCAAGCCCGCTCCCACATTCGATCGTATTTCAAAATTTAGATATAAAAACGCGACATAAAAATGTCGCTTATCGGACAGTTCGCCCCGCAACAGTGCGTTTGACCCGCAAATTCGTTAGGCTAGCCGCCTCTTTATGCGTACGCATCCCAAAAGGAAGCCTCGCGCCAGACCGGTCGGTCCCCATCCGGACCGGCAGTATTTCCCTCATCCATAGGGAAGCCCTCTCTAAATTCCGATTCAGTAGTGTGGTATTTCCTCAAATGAAAGTGTTGAAAAGCCAGGACATCCTGGCGTTGGGCTTTATGACTTTTGCCCTGTTCGTGGGCGCCGGCAACATCATCTTCCCGCCAATCGTCGGTTTACAGTCCGGGCCTCATGTCTGGATGGCAGCGCTGGGCTTCCTGATCACCGCGGTCGGTTTGCCGGTGATCACCGTTGTCGCCCTGGCCAAAGTCGGTGGTGGCATGGACGCGTTGAGCAGTCCGATCGGCAAGATTGCCGGTGGCTTGCTGGCAGCGGCGGCCTACCTGGCTGTCGGCCCGTTGTTCGCCACCCCGCGAACCGCCACCGTTTCCTTTGAAGTGGGCCTGGCGCCGCTGACCGGTGAAAGCCCGCTGGCGCTGTTCCTCTACAGCTCGGTGTACTTCCTGTTGGTGTTCTTCATCTCCCTGTACCCGGGCCGCCTGCTGGATACCGTCGGTCGTTTCCTGGCACCGTTGAAGATCATCGCCCTGGCCGTCTTGGGCATTGCTGCCTTTGCCTTGCCGGCCGGCGATGTGGGTGTTGCCACCCCTGAGTACGTGGCGGCACCGTTCTCCCAGGGCTTTATCAATGGTTACCTGACCATGGATACCCTCGGCGCGCTGGTATTCGGCATTGTGATCGTCAACGCGATCCGCTCCCGTGGCGTCGAGTCGCCGAAGCTGATCACCCGCTACGCGATCATCGCCGGGCTGATTGCCGGTGTGGGCCTGGCGCTGGTGTACATCAGCCTGTTCCGCCTCGGTTCGGGCAGCCACGAAGTGGCGGCCGGTGCCGCCAACGGCGCCGCCGTGCTGCACGCCTACGTCCAGCACACCTTCGGCTCCCTGGGCAGCGGCTTCCTCGCCGTGCTGATTTCCCTGGCGTGCCTGGTAACCGCGGTGGGCCTGACCTGCGCCTGCGCCGAGTACTTCAGCCGCGTACTGCCGCTGTCCTATAAGACCCTGGTGGTGATCCTGGCGGTATTCTCGCTGTTTGTGTCCAACCTGGGCCTGACCAAGCTGATCGCGTTCTCGATCCCGGTGCTGACCGCCATCTACCCGCCGTGCATCGTGCTGGTGGCCCTGAGCTTCTGTAAGGACTTCTGGCAGGAGCAGGGCCGGATCGTTGGCCCGGTGATGCTGGTGTCGTTCATCTTCGGTTGCATTGACGCGCTGAAGGGCGCGGGCCTGGCTGACTGGATGCCATCGCAACTGGCTCACCTGCCGCTGAGCGAGCAGGGCCTGGCGTGGCTGGTGCCTTCGGTGATGACGCTGGTGGTTGCGGTGGTGATTGACCGCCTGCTGGGCAAACGCAGTGAAGCGATGGCTTAAACGTTTAGCCACTAACTTGTGCCGAGGTTTAGTTCGAAGTTTCGAGCTGCCCGGCCGGGTTAAAAGCACCGGACAAAGTAAAGCCCGCTATTAAGCGGGCTTTCTTTTGCAACATGACTTTTCAAGTCACAGTGTTCAAGTCGTCAGACTCAAGAACCGGTTGCAGGTGTTGCTTCTTTCGCTGCAGCTTCGTTCGATTCAGCCTGAGCTTTGGCAGCATCGGCGTTTTCTTTCGCAGCGTCGTTCACTTTATCCTGTGCTTTCGCCATGTCTTTTTGAGCTTGCTCAGAGTGGGCTGCGGCGTCTTGGGCTTTGTCTTCGGATTTTTTGTCGCAGGCAGCGAGGCCGAGGGCAGCAGCCAGCATCATGGAAATAGCTAAAGTCTTGCGCATGGGGTGTTTCTCCTTATTGAAGATATCTACTGGCCTTTCGAGCCTATGCCCAACGCTTAGTTCCTTAAATCTCACAGATATATAAGGCTTTTCCCTAGGGAACTTTCAGCAAGGTTGTCTACTCCGCCGGCTCCACACTAATAAGAGTCTTTAACGAATGACCGAAAATCCTCTTTTATCCCGTGCCACGCGCTTTGTTTCAGCCTTGCGCCACTGCCAGGTGCTGGGCATCCAGGTGCACGCCGCCAGTGAGGACGGCATGACGCTGGTGCTGCCCTATGCTCCGCATATCGTCGGTGACCCGCAGACCGGCGTGATCCACGGCGGCGCCATCACATCCTTGATGGACACCGCCTGTGGCATGGCTACCTTGTGCGTACTACCGGAGTTCGAGGTTTGCCCGACCCTGGACCTGCGCATCGACTACATGCACCCGGCCGAGCCCCATAAACCGGTATTCGGCTTTGCCCAGTGCTACCGGGTGACCACCGACGTGATCTTCACCCGCGGCTTCGCCTACCAGGACGATCCGCAGCAACCGATTGCCCACGTGGTGGGTACGTTCATGCGCATGGGCAAGCGCCTCAAGGGCAGCCAGGGCCTGGGCAATGCAATCAAGGGAGAACAGGCATGAAACATCAGTTCAAAACCCGTCTGCAGCAAGCCCACGAACGGGGCAACTATGAGGCGCTGCTCAACCTGATTCCCTACGCCAGGCTGATCGGTATCGAATGCACGCGCCTGGGGGATGAATTGCTGTTTCGCATGCCGGCCAACAAGGACAACATTGGTAACCCGATATTGCCGGCGATCCACGGCGGGGTGATCGCGGGCTTCATGGAGCTGTCCGCAGCCTTGCATTTGCTGGTTTTCACCGGTGCGCCTGGTGTTCCCAAGATCATCGATTTCTCCCTGGATTACCTGCGCGCCGGCCAGTTTCGCGACACCTACGCCAAATGCCAGGTGTGGCGCCAGGGCCGGCGGGTGGCCAACGTGGCGATCACCGCATGGCAAAGTACCCAGGCCGAACCGATTGCCACCGCCCGTGCGCATTTCAAGATTGAGGAACCGGCTCGCCCTTGAAATCCTGGTCTTAGCCCCCAACTTTGATGACAACCCGCCGCCAACCCTCAAGGGCGCGGCCACTGCCATCCAATTGGAGTTTGATGACCATGAGTGTGGAAACTCAAAAGGAAACCCTGGGCTTCCAGACCGAGGTGAAGCAACTGCTGCACCTCATGATCCATTCGCTGTATTCCAACAAGGAAATTTTCCTTCGCGAATTGATCTCGAACGCCTCTGACGCTGTCGACAAATTACGTTTCGAAGCCCTGTCCAAGCCTGAGTTGCTGGAAGGTGGCGCGGAACTGAAAATCCGTGTGAGCTTCGACAAGGACGCGAAAACCGTCACCCTCGAAGACAACGGTATCGGCATGAGCCGTGACGATGCGATCACCCACCTGGGGACCATCGCCAAATCCGGCACCGCTGATTTCATGAAGAACCTGTCGGGCGACCAGAAGAAAGATTCGCACCTGATCGGTCAGTTCGGCGTGGGCTTCTACTCGGCCTTCATCGTTGCCGACAAGGTTGAAGTATTCAGCCGCCGTGCCGGCCTTGCCGCCAGCGAAGGCGTGCACTGGTCTTCCAAGGGCGAGGGCGAATTTGAAATCGCCACTGTCGACAAGGCTGATCGTGGTACCCGCATCGTCCTGCACCTGAAGTCCGGTGAAGACGAGTTCGCCGATGGCTGGCGTCTGCGCAATATCATCAAGAAGTACTCCGACCACATCGCGTTACCGATCGAGTTGCCGAAAGAACAAGCGGCGGCCGAAGGCGAAGAAGCCCCAGCCCAGGAATGGGAAGTGGTCAACCGCGCCAGCGCCCTGTGGACCCGTCCTCGTACCGAAGTCAAGGACGAGGAATACCAGGAGTTCTACAAGCACATTGCCCACGATTACGAAAACCCGCTGAGCTGGAGCCACAACAAGGTCGAAGGCAAGCTGGAATACAGCTCGCTGCTCTACGTACCGGCCCGTGCTCCGTTCGACCTGTACCAGCGTGAAGCGCCGAAAGGCCTGAAGCTGTATGTGCAGCGCGTATTCGTGATGGACCAGGCGGAATCGTTCCTGCCGTTGTACCTGCGCTTTATCAAGGGTGTGGTTGACTCCAACGACCTGTCGCTGAACGTGTCGCGGGAAATCCTGCAGAAAGACCCGATCATCGACTCGATGAAGTCGGCGCTGACCAAGCGTGTCCTCGACATGCTGGAAAAGCTGGCGAAAAACGAGCCTGAGCAATACAAGGGCTTCTGGAAAAACTTCGGCCAGGTCATGAAAGAAGGCCCGGCAGAAGATTTCGCCAACAAGGAAAAAATCGCCGGGCTGCTGCGTTTCGCATCGACCAACGGTGACGACGGCGAGCAGAACGTTTCCCTGGCTGAATACCTGGCTCGCGCCAAGGAAGGTCAGGACAAGATCTACTACCTGACCGGTGAAACCTACGCTCAGGTCAAGAACAGCCCGCACCTGGAAGTCTTCCGCAAGAAAGGCATCGAAGTGCTGCTGCTGACCGACCGCATCGACGAGTGGCTGATGAGCTACCTCAGCGACTTCGACGGCAAGAGCTTTGTTGACGTCGCCCGCGGCGACCTGGACCTGGGCAACCTGGATTCCGAAGAAGACAAGAAAGCCGCTGAAGAAGTGGCCAAGTCCAAAGAGGGTCTGGTTGAGCGAATCAAGACCGCCTTGGGCGATGCCGTCAGCGAAGTGCGGGTTTCCCACCGTCTGACCGATTCCCCGGCGATCCTGGCCATCGGCGAGCAGGACCTGGGCATGCAGATGCGTCAGATCCTGGAAGCCAGCGGTCAGAAGGTTCCGGATTCCAAGCCGATCTTCGAATTCAACCCGGCGCACCCGCTGATCGAGAAACTCGACGGCGAGCAGAGCGAAGAGCGGTTTGGCGACCTGTCGCACATCCTCTTCGACCAGGCAGCCCTGGCTGCCGGCGACAGCCTGAAAGACCCGGCCGCTTATGTGCGCCGACTGAACAAGCTGTTGGTTGAACTGTCGGTTTAACACCGTTGTAGAAAAACCCGCTTCGGCGGGTTTTTTCGTTCTGGAGCCTTTCACCTGGAGTAAATGATGAGCCAAATCACCGTGCGTTCCGTGGTCTATCAGATTGATGGCCAGTCTTATGAAAGCCGCCTGGCATTTGATGCCAGTCATAAGGGCCCGCTGCCAGGGTTGTTGATGGCGCCGAACTGGATGGGTGTCAGTGCCGGCGCTGAAGAGATCGCCAAGAGCGTGGCCAGCAAGGGCTACGTGGTGCTGCTTGCCGACCTGTACGGGCAAACCGTCCGCCCTTCGAACGGCGATGAAGCGGGTGCGGCGATGATGCCGTTGAAGAATGACCGGCCGCTGTTGAACAAGCGCATGCAGGTCGCGCTTGATCACCTGAAAACCCAGACTGAAGCGGCGGTGGATACCTCGAAGCTGGCGACCTTTGGTTTCTGCTTCGGTGGTTGCTGCTCCCTGGAGCTGGCACGTACCGGTGCACCGTTGAAAGCTGCCGTTTCGTTCCACGGCAGCCTCGACACGCCGAACCCGGCCGATGCAAAAAACATCAAGGGTTCCGTGCTGGTGTTGCACGGTGCTTCCGACCCGTTGGTGCCGAAGGAGCAACTGCCGGCGTTTGAAGACGAAATGAACGCCGCCGGTGTGGATTGGCAATTGCTGAGCTACGGCGGTGCGGTGCACTCGTTTACCGACCCGCACGCGAATGTGCCGGGCAAGATGATGTATGACGCGAAGACCGCTGCGCGGGCCTTCCAGTCGATGCATAACTTGCTGGATGAAGTGTTCAAGGGCTGATAGTTCGGTTGCCTTGGCTGGCCCCTTCGCGAGCAAGCCCGCTCCCACATTTTAACCGTGTACATCCTGAAGGAACGCGGTCGAAATGTGGGAGCGGGCTTGCTCGCGAAGGCTGTTTCACAGGCAATAAAGCGCTTAAGCCTTGCCTCCAGGCAACTCGATCCGCTCACTTTCCCCCGGCACTGTCGGCCAATCCCCAGCCGCCCAACGCTGCCGAGCCTGCTCGATCAACGCCGGATCACTCGCGACAAAATTCCAGTTAATCCGCCGTGGCCCATCCAGCGCCGCGCCGCCGAACACCACCAGGTGGCAATCAGTCTCGGCAAACAGCCCCATGCTTGCGCCTGCCGGCAACACCACTAGGCTATGCACCTCCAGCGCTTCGCCATCCAACTGCGCCTCACCCTCCAGCACGTACACCGCCCGTTCTTCATGCTCATCCGGGATCAGCAGGGTGGTAGCCGTCTGCATCCGCACCTCGGCATACAAGGTGGGCGACAACACCGGCACCGGCGATTCGAGGCAAAAGCCATTGCCGGCAATCAGGCGAATCTGCACGCCGAGGTTATCGCTCACCGGCAAGCTGGCGGCCGGATGATGGCTGTAATGCCCAGGCCCTTGTTCATGTTCCTTGGGGGAGGCCAGCCACACTTGCAACCCGTGCAGGCTGAAACCACTGGCCTTCAACGCCTCGGGGCTGCGTTCAACGTGGGCAATGGCACTGCCGGCTGTCATCCAGCTGACGTCCCCGGCCTTGACCACCTGATCGGAGCCGAGGCTGTCCTTGTGCAGGAGTTCGCCTTCAAACAGGTAGGTCAGGGTAGAGAGGCCGATGTGCGGGTGTTGGCGAATGTTCATGCCGGTACCCGGGGCATAACGGGTTTGCAGCATATGGTCGAAAAACACGAAAGGCCCGACGCTGCGGCATTGCCTGGAGGGCAGTGGGCGCAGGATCGGTTGGCCTTCCACATCTTCGGCGCGCGGGCGAATCACGGTCACGGTGGTCATGGTGCTTCCCAGTCTGAGCGGGTCTGATGGTACTGAGCATAACCCGCTCGACGGGAGGTTGCCGCTACTGGCTGAAGGCGCCTTCGGAGAGCCGGGTCTCAATGGTAACTTCGGCCGTGGTCATCAGCTTGTGCACCGGGCAGCGATCCGCCACGCGGTGCAGCTCGTCGCGCTGCTCGTCAGTGAGTACGCCCTTGAGGGTCAGTTTGACGTTGAGCTTGTATTTGCCCTTTTGCTCTTCGGTGCTGTCATGGGTGACTTCCACGGTCACGCCGGTCAGCGGTATGTCTTTTTTCTGCGCATAGAGCTTGACGGTCAGGGCCTTGCAGGACGCCAGTGCGGCGTCGAAGTAATCGTGGGGGGAGGGCGCCGAATCGTCACCGCCCAGGCTCTTGGGCAGGTCGGTAAACAGCTCGTGGTTATTGATATTGACGCTGTGGCGGAAGTTTTCGGCGTTCAGCGTGTTCACGGTAACAGGCATGGCAAACCTCACAGGGTGGCAGGAAGAAGCTCATGCAGTTATAGAGCATGCTGGCACGTTGGTGTTCCCCGTTGTTTACCGCTGAACCCGCAGGCGCGGTCCGAGGTCTACCGGCATTAGCCCTTGTTTGAGATACCCCCGTGCGCCGGACCCGCCTGAGTATTGCCCTGTTGCTGACCGCCGCAAGCCTTGCGGTGCAGGCTCGCGACTATGCCTACAGCGATGCACACCTGCATTACGTCGATTTCTTCCAGGAGTCGGCGGGCATGGATAAATTACTCAAGGCCATGGCCGATAATCGCATCGAGCATGTGATGATTTCCGGCATACCGGTGGCCAAGAAATGGCATGAGGACGAACCCAAGCGGCCGCGCTATTACGCCGGGGACGACGCCGACGCCTATTGGTACAGCGCCACCGACGTGTTCGTCGCCGATGCGGTCAATAAACTGAGCCCGGAGCAACGTCAGCGCTTTCATCCGTTCCTCAGTGGTTTCAATCCCAACGATAAAAATGCCGCATCCCATATCCAGCGCATGCTCGATCTCAATCCTGGGCTCTGGCAAGGCATCGGCGAAGTCTTCACCCGTCACGACGACCTGACCGCGCTGACCTCCGGCGACACCCCAAGGGCCAACAACGAGGCGATGACCCGCATCTATCACCTGGCCGCGGAGAATGATCTGCCGGTGATGGTGCATTCCAACATCACCTCCAAGCGTGAGAAAAATCCGTTGTACCTGGCGGAAATGGAAGAGCCGCTACGTAATCACCCGCACACCCGGTTTATCTGGGCCCATGCGGGCAGCAGCATGGAGATCCATCGGCACCAGACGCAGATGGATTTTTTGCTGCCGACCCTGGCGCGCATGCTGGAGGCTTACCCGAACCTGTACGTCGACCTGTCCTGGAGCGTGCTCACGCCTTACTTGCTGGATGAGGCGGGAAAGGCACGCCCTGAGTGGGTAAAACTGGTGGAGCGCTTCCCGGACCGCTTCATGCTTGGCTCAGACGTGGTAGGACGCTTCAACAAGCTCGGTAAGGAAATGCGCAGCTTTGACCCGTTCCTCGATGCGTTGCCTGAGGATGTGGCCAGAAAGGTCGCACGGGACAATTTCCTGGCGATTCTGCCCAAGCCCAGGTGATGGGTTTAGCTGAATCGCTACAGCCGGGGCGGGGCGATCATAAGGCGTTTTGATATCGCGTTTTCGTCTTAGGCAAACGTCTCAACTCGCCGATACCTTTCAAGAGCCCGCTGCAGGTGGATGCAGCGCTTTTGGAAGGATTCCGAGCATGAATATCAGAAGTCTGAATATCGCCCCTCGCGCCGGCCTGGGGTTTGGTTTGCTGGCGCTGATGGTGTTTGCCCTGGGCGGGTTCGCCTTGTTGCAGATGGGCAATATGCGCCAGCAGTCTGACCAGGTGGAAAACAACTGGCTGCCCAGCGTGATGGCGGTCGGCGAGATGAATCAGGACCTGCTGCGGGTACGGGCCCTGACGTTGCGGCTACTGCTTAACCGCGACCCGCAGGCAATCACGCAGAATGAGCAGAAAATCACCGAGCTGAAAAGCGGCCTGCACAAGGCTCAGTCCCTCTATGAAGGTTTGATCGTGCTGCCAGAAGAGCGGGTGCTGTTCGATCGCTTTAAAACCGAGGAAGAGCGTTACCTGCAGCGCCAGGAACAGGTGATGGCGTTTTCCCGGGCGAATCAGTTGGAAGACGCGATCAAGGTGGTCAACGGCGAGATGAACCAGTTGGCCGACGAACTGGCCGGCACCCTGCGTGAGCTGGTGACGTTGAACAAGGTCAGTGCCAATCAGGCGGCGAGCCTGGCGCAAAGTGTGTTCACGCAATCGCGCAGTTGGGTGGTTGGCATGATTGCCGTGACGGCGCTGATCACCATCGGACTGGCATTGTTGCTGACCCGCAGTATTGTGCTGCCGTTATCCCAGTCTTTGAAAGTCGCCCAGGGTGTGGCCAGTGGCGATCTGACCGGGGTGATTACTGTCAGCGGCCAGGATGAGCCGGCGCGTTTGCAGCAGGCGCTGAAAAGCATGCAGGAGAGCCTGCGGGAAACCATTCGGCGTATTTCCGATTCGTCCAGCCAGTTGGCGTCGGCTTCCGAAGAGCTTAGTTGCGTGACCGAAGATGCCACCCGTGGGTTGCATCAGCAGAGTCAGGAAATCGAGCAGGCGGCTACTGCGGTGAACCAGATGACGGCGGCGGTGGAGGAGGTGGCGAGCAATGCGGTGGCTACGTCCCAGGCGTCGCGGGAGTCGGATCGTATCGCTCAGCATGGGCGCGAGCAGGTGCATCAGACGGTGTTGTCGATTGAGTCCCTGGCGGATGATGTGACGGCCAATGCGACTCAGGTGGAGGACCTGGCGCAGAAGGTGTATGGCATCAGCAAGGTGCTGGATGTGATTCGTTCGATTGCCGAGCAGACCAATTTGCTGGCGCTGAATGCCGCCATCGAAGCGGCGCGAGCTGGGGATGCCGGGCGTGGGTTTGCGGTGGTGGCGGATGAGGTGCGTGCCTTGGCGCATCGTACGCAGCAGTCGACCCAGGAAATCGAGCAGATGATCAGTGGGATTCAGCAGGGGACTGATCAGGCTGTCAGCTCCATGCAGCAGAGCAATACTCGGGCGCGGTCAACGTTGGATATCGCCAAGTCGGCGGGGACGGCGCTGGAGGAGATTGCTTCGGCGTTTACCCTGATCAACGAGCGCAACCTGGTGATTGCCAGTGCCTCGGAAGAACAGGCGGCGGTGGCGCGGGAGGTGGATCGCAATTTGATGAATATTCGCGATTTGGCACAGCAGACGTCGGCGGGGGCGAACCAGACCAGTGCGGCGAGCCAGGAGTTGTCGCGGTTGGCGGTGGATCTCAACACGATGGTGGCTCGGTTTTCGGTTTAGGTTGTTGGGGGGGCATATCCGTTGCTGCGGTCACGGCGGCTTATGGTTTCGCTCTTACAGCGAGTCACTTTGCAAAAAAGCGGCAAAGTAACCAAAGCGCTCTGCCCCGCCTGTCGGCGGGGCGCCTAAGATCAAAAGCAAGAGCACGGCGGCCTGGAAGCCGACCTGAGTGTTAGAAGCAAAAGCAGAACCGCTTTTCTGTCGGAGCCGGCTTGCCGGCGAAAACCTGAGAACGCCGCGTTGAATCAGGATGCCAGCGTCATCGTTAACGACCTTCGCGAGCAAGCCCGCTCCCACATTTGGACCGTGCCCGCTTTAGCTTTTGATTTTGCTTCTAAACACTCAAGCCTGAGCGAGGTGCCGAGTGATCGGGCAAGAGCGTTTTGCTTACTTTTGACTGGGCACGCATTCCGGCTTTCAAAAGTGAGCCACTGTAAGCGCGGTAAACGGGTAAAAAAACGCCCCGAACCAGTCGGGGCGTTTTCAGGCGATCAAGCTGCGAGAGCTTACTTACCCTGCCAGCGTTTCAGCACCAGGGTGGCGTTAGTGCCACCAAAGCCGAAGCTGTTGCTCATCACTGTATTGATGGTCGCATCTTCACGAGTCTTGGTCAGGATAGGCATGTCAGCCACGTCCGGGTCCAGTTCCTCGATGTTGGCAGAACCTGCCATGAAGTTGCCTTCCATCATCAGCAGGCAGTAGATCGCTTCGTGAACGCCAGCGGCGCCCAGGGAGTGACCCGACAGGCTCTTGGTAGAGCTGATCGCCGGAGCCTTGTCGCCGAATACCGCACGCACGCCTTCCATTTCCTTGGAGTCGCCGACCGGAGTCGAAGTACCGTGGGTGTTCAGGTAGTCGATCGGGGTATCAACGGTGGACATGGCCATCTGCATGCAGCGGATGGCGCCTTCGCCGCTTGGCGCAACCATGTCGTAGCCGTCGGACGTCGCGCCGTAGCCGACGATTTCCGCGTAGATCTTCGCACCACGGGCCAGGGCGTGTTCCAGCTCCTCGACCACCACCATGCCGCCACCGCCGGCAATGACGAAGCCATCACGGTTCTTGTCATAGGCGCGGGAGGCTTTGTCCGGGGTTTCGTTGTACTGGGTCGACAGGGCGCCCATGGCGTCGAACAGGAACGACTGGCTCCAATGTTCTTCTTCACCGCCGCCGGCAAACACGATGTCCTGCTTGCCCAACTGGATCTGCTCTACAGCGGTACCGATGCAGTGAGCACTGGTGGCGCAAGCGGAGGAGATCGAGTAGTTCACGCCCTTGATCTTGAACGGCGTGGCCAGGCAGGCGGAAACGGTGCTGCCCATGGTCCGCGTGACGCGGTACGGGCCAACGCGCTTGACGCCTTTCTCGCGCAGGATGTCCAGCGCTTCCATCTGGTTCAAGGTCGACGCGCCACCGGAACCGGCGATCAGACCGGTGCGTACGTTGGACACCTGGTCTTCGCTCAGGCCGGAATCGGTGATCGCGTCCTTCATGGCCAGGTAGGCGTAAGCGGCTGCGTGGCCGACGAAGCGATAGATCTTGCGATCAATCAGCTCTTCGAGGGGCAGGTCGATGGAGCCGGAAACCTGGCTACGCAGACCCATTTCGGCATATTCCGGGTTGAAGCGGATGCCAGGGCGACTTGCACGCAGGTTAGCGGAGACGGTCTCTTTGTCATTGCCCAGGCACGAAACAATGCCCAGACCAGTGATAACGACGCGGCGCATGCGGATAACCCTTAAAAGTTGTCAGTGGAAGTGAATACGCCGACCCGAAGGCCTTCGGCAGTATAAATCTCGCGACCGTCGACAGTCACCGAACCATCGGCAATGGCCAGGTTCAGCTTGCCCTTGAGGACGCGCTTGATTTGAATGTTGTAAGTGACTTTCTTGGCGGTCGGCAAGACCTGGCCAAAGAACTTCACTTCGCCCGAACCCAGGGCGCGACCGCGGCCCGGCAGGCCTTGCCAGCCCAGGTAGAAACCGACCAGCTGCCACATGGCGTCAAGGCCCAGGCAGCCCGGCATCACCGGATCGCCTTCGAAATGGCAGGCGAAAAACCACAGGTCAGGGGTGATATCCAGCTCGGCGACCAATTCACCTTTGCCGTACTTGCCACCCTCTTCGCTGA
This sequence comes from Pseudomonas sp. C6002, assembly GCF_013385805.1. Classification (NCBI taxonomy): domain Bacteria; kingdom Pseudomonadati; phylum Pseudomonadota; class Gammaproteobacteria; order Pseudomonadales; family Pseudomonadaceae; genus Pseudomonas; species Pseudomonas sp. C6002. The sequence goes on from NZ_JACAPH010000032.1 coordinate 301,072, forward strand.
TATGGGTGATGCGATCCACCATCAGCATGTTCGGGGCGGGCAGTTGCGCGTTACCTGGGCCGAACAGCTCACCGCGACTGCAGCGCAGCAGGTCTTCCCGAGTAAAGGCGTTTTGTTTGGTCATGCGAGCTCCTCAATAATCCCATGCGGCAGGGCAGGGCAAATCTTCCCGGCCGACTGAAGCGTTCATGCCTCATATCGGCAGCCTACACATAGACTATTGCGTTGTAGTGAAAGTCACAGCGTCAAGGTCATGAATGTACACTTGTGCACTGAAATTATAAACCGGGCCGGTTTACGGGCCCGTTCGGGTGCCTAAGACTGCCGCACTTTCGTCTTTCACGCCAGTCGCAGTTGGCTGATGGCACCGTGTTACTGCACCCATCTCTGCAGGATTTGCTGCAAATCCGTGCGTTTGAACGGCTTTGCCAGGTAATCGTTCATTCCAGCTGCCAGGCAGGCTTCGCGATCGCCCTGCAAGGCATTGGCCGTGAGGGCAATGATTGGCAGCTCGGCGCAACCGGGCAACTGGCGAATCTGCCGGGTAGCCTCGTAGCCATCGATGCCCGGCAGTCGGCAGTCCATCAGGATTGCGGTAAAAATCAGGCTCTCGGCGCTGCGAATCGCTTCGGCGCCGTCGGTGGCGATGCTCACCTCGAACCCCAGGCTGCGCAGCATGGCTTCGACCACCGTGCGATTGACCGGGTTGTCTTCCACCAGCAACACGTTGCGCCCTTCGCCCGCACGGCCATTGCCTTCGGTATTCGGCGCGAGCACCGGCAAGCTCTGCTGGTAGATCGCCAGCGGGATTTCCAGGGTGAACACCGAGCCGTGGCCTTCTTCGCTCTGGGCGCGCAGGGTGCCGCCCATGCGTTCGGCCAGGGTGCGTGCGATAGGCAGTCCCAGTCCGGTGCCGCCGTAACGTCTTGAAATGGAACTGTCGGCTTGCTGGAACGCATCGAACATCAGTTCCAGGCGCTCGGCGGAAATGCCAATCCCGCTATCGCGCACGGTGCAGGTGAACCACAGCAATTCATGGTCCAGGGTCTGCCAGTGGGGTTCGACGGTGACGGTGCCCTGCTCGGTGAACTTCAGGGCATTGCCGATCAGGTTCACCAAAATCTGCCGGATGCGGGTCGGGTCGCCCTGTACCTGCAGCGAGCCCAGGCCCTGGGGGATCGGCACTTCGAGCGCCAGCCCGCGCTGTTGGGCGGCGTGCTGGAAGGCCTGGGCGCAACTGCTGATCAGCTCCACCAGGTCGAACGGAATGTGCTCAAGCTCCAGGGCCGCGCGCTCGATGCGCGAGAAGTCGAGGATGTCGTTGATCACCTTCAGCAGGTGCTCGGTGGACTCCGAGGCCAGTGCCGCGTATTCGGTCTGTTCCTCGGTCATGTCGGTGGTTTCCAGCAGTTGCAGCATGCCCAGCACCCCGTTCATCGGCGTGCGCAATTCATGGCTCATCATTGCCAGGAAGTCCGACTTGGCATTGTTCGCCCGCTCGGCTTCTTCGCGGGTCTGGATCAACTGGGCCATGGCCTGGTGCTGTTCACGACTGGCCTGGTTCAAGCCATCGGCGAGGTTATTGATGTGGCGCGACAGGTCGCCCAGCTCCGAGTCATCCACGATGGGCAGCGGCGTCTGGTAATCGCCCTGCTGGATCGCCTTGACCGCATTGCCCATGGCGCTGATCGGTTGCGACAGGCTGGCCGCCAGGCGCCGGGCCAGCAGGAAGGTAAACAGCAGGGCGAACAGCGCGAGAATCCCGGCCTTGAACAGGATTTCCTGCTGGCGCTGGCTGAACGCATCGTTGGACATGCCGACAATCACTCGCCCCAGGTAGTCCGCGCGCGGGGCCTTGGGCTCGGCAGTACTGTCCTGGAAGAAGTCATTGCCCAGCTGGATATGTTGCAGGCGAATCGGCGCCTGGAAGACTTTCACCGACAGCGAGCGATCGTGCTTCTCCGACGGTTGCTCGACATACACCAGGATATTTTCTGCGCTGTCCTGAATCTCCAGGAAGCGCACGTGCGGCGTGGCGAGGGTGGCCCGCAACAGGCTTTCAAGCACGTCGTTGTTGCCGGAAATCACCCCGTATTCGGTGGCCGGCGCCAGTTGGTTGGCGATCAACTGGCCGGTGTGGTCCAGTTCCTGGCGCAGGTCCTGGATCCGCACGAAGGTGAAGAAGCTGATCAACAGCAGCGTCAGCAGGAGTGCCGGGCCCAGGGTAATGAGCTGGGTCCGGGTGTTGATGTCCCAACGGCGACGAAATGTCATGGGCGTTTTTCTCCTTCGGCCAGGCGGGCGGCGACGTTGGTTTCGTCCACCTGTTCGATCCCCAGTGAGCGCGCAACCTGCGGGTTGCCTACGACTTTGAAACGTTCCGGGTACAGCGAGCGCGGCCAACTGGCCGGCGCATGATCCAGCAGGCGGTCGAGCACATCCAGCCAGTCGGTCTGATCGCTGTAGGTGCTGGCCAGGCTGCCGGCCTTGACGAACCCGGCGTTGGGCCCGACCAGTGGCAATTGCCTGGCGTAGCTGCTGAGCAGCAGGTTTTTCGCGGTTTTCGGGTTGTACAGCTGGGGATCATCCAGCCCCAGCAAGACGTCGCTGTTCTTGAACAGGCTTTGCAGCGGGCGACTGTCATTAATGTTTTCCCAAAGCTGGGGCACGATCTCCAGGCCCATGGGCGCGGCGTACTGGCGCAGCTCGCGCAGCAGGAACTCGCTGTCGATGCCATAGAGCACGCCGATGCGCCGGGCCTGAGGCAGGATGCCGGTGATCAGGCGCAGTTGTCGGTCCAGCGGTGGGTCGCTCCACAGCAGGCTGATCTTCGCAGGCAACGTGGCACCCAGGCGCTGGCGCGCTTGCAGGCGGCTGATGCGCAGCACCAGGGTCGGTGGGCCCTGGGCGTCTTGCAGGCGCCAATCTAGGCTGGGCAGGTCCAGCAGGATCAGGCGGGTGCTGGTCGGCAAGTTTGCGGGGGCGGGCAGGTCCTTGAGCGGGGTGAACTTCACGCTGTCTTCGGGACGCTGCAGGGCCAGGGCCTGGACGAATGTTTGTACGCCCGGGCCGTCTTCGTCGGCGGTCAGCAGGATATCCGCTGCCCATGTCGGTGCGCCGAACAGTAAAACCCCAAGCAACACACAGCACCGCCAGAGCCGGGCGGTAAAGGGCAGGGTCATCCGTGACGAGTCGCTGTCCACTAGAACTCTAACTCCGCACTGAAGTAGAGCACGTGGCGTTGGTCATAGTTGTTGTCGGGCCAGGTGGTGGGCTGATTGTCGAGGCGTTGTTGCAACATGCCGGCCAGCTCCACGTTGGCTTTGCCCAAGGCAATGCGCTTGGCCACCCGCAGGTCGACCCGTTCGAAGCGATACTGGTTGAGCGCATCGTCGCCATAGTAGAACACCGCGCTGGACCAGCCATGGCCCCATTCCCGCATCCAGCCGGCCGAGCCGCTGTTGCGGGCGGTCTGCTGCCTGTCCAGGGGGTTGGTGGCGCTGGCATCCACATAAGCATAGGTGACGCGCAGCCGGTCGGCGGTGCTCATGTGCCAGTCGAGCTGGGTTTCGGTGCCGGTAAAGCGCGAGCTGTTCGAGTTGCTGGCGATGTACTGGTTGTTGCGCAGCGGCTCGCTGACCATTTCGCTGATTTCGTCGTAGAACAGCTTCACGTCGACGTTCAGCCCGATGTCGGCAAAAAAGCCGTTGTAGCCCAGCTCCCGGGAGCGCATCAGCTCTTTGTCGAGGTTGCCCGGGCCACGGGTCACCACGAAGTATTGGCCGGAGTTCTGGCCGTAGGCCGGCGAGCTGAGGTTGGTGACGCGGTAGCTCCAGTTGACGTTGTTCTCGAACATGTCCGGGGAGCGAATGGCTTCGGAGTACACCGCGCGCAGGCCGTGGCGCGGGTTGATCAGGTAGTTGACGGCCACCCGTGGCGTCAGCGAGTTGCCGCTCAGGTGAGTGTCTTCGTACATCGCGCCGCCCTGCAGCAGCCAGTGTTCGCTGGCCCGCCATTCCAGGTGGCCGAACAGGCGCCAGGTGGTGTCGTCCAGGGTGCCGTTGAAGTAGGTGTCGGAGTCGGCGCGGTCGTAGCGGTAGTTCATGCCGCTGACCAGGCGCAGGCTGTCGGACAGGCTGAGGGTGTCTTGCAGCTCCAGGTCGTAGCGGCTTTCCTTGGTGCTTTGGTCGATGTTGCCGCAGACCGGGTCCTTGCCGCCGTCTCCCCATTGCTGGAGCACCTGGCGGGCCAGTGCCTGCTCGGCGGCGCTGCCGGGTGGGAGGTTGCCTGGGTTGAAGTTGTTCATGTGCCGGGCCAGTCGCTCGGCATAGTTGGGGTTGAGCTGCCACAGCTGCGTCAGTTCCGGGCTGAACGAGACCTTGGCATCGCACGCGCGCCAGATCTGCCGGCGATCCCATTGCTGGGCCGAACCCTGGATATACAGGCTGTGATCGGGGTTGAAGTCGAAGTTCCAGCGCAGGGAGCCGGCATAGTCCTTGGCGCTGACGTCGGAATTGTTACCGCCTTCGGTAATCCCGTCGAACACCGGTTGGTAGGTGTAAGGGCGCTGGTTGGTGCCTTCCTTGGCGTCCAGTTGCCAGTCGATGCTTTGTTGCGCATTCAGGGTCTGGCTCACGGCCAGGCTGAAGCGGTTCAGGCGGCGCCCGTCGCGGCGGTCAGCGCCCACGCGGTCGCTGTCAAAGCCATCGTCCTGTTGACCGGAGAGTGACAGGCGCAAATCGCCGGTGTCCCAGCCCATGCCCTGGCTGGCGTACCAGTCGTTGATCCCTCGGCCGCCCTGGGTGAGTTTCATCCGCGTGCCATGGCTGTTGGCCGGCGAGCGGGTGAGGATGTTGACGACGGCCATCAGCGCGTTGGCGCCGTAGCTGACGGTATTGGGGCCGCGGAAGACCTCGATGCGGTCGATGTCTTCCAGGGCTACCGGAATATCGCTCCAGTCCACCGTGGCCAGGCCCGCGCGGTACACCGAGCGCCCATCGATCAACACCTGCATGCGCCGCGCATCGCCCGCCTGGGTGCCGTGGTAATTCACGGCGGCCTGGTTGCCGGTGGTGTAGCCGACCATCATCCCGGGCACCAGCCGCAGCAGTTCGGGGATATCCCGTGCGCCGCTGGCCTTGATCAGCTCGCTGTCGATCACCGTCATGCTGCCGGGCACGGCGGCGGCCGATTGCTTGAGCCGGGTGGCGGTCAGCACCTGCGGCAGCGGCTGGCTGTCGAGGAACAGGTCGTCAGCCAGCACCGGCACACTGCACCACGGCATGCACAACAACGTCAGCAAAAGGGATGAGCGAGGAGGAGGGCCCAAATACACGGCACGGCCTTGATAATTACGGATAGCCGCCCATGTTAACTGAGGTGGGGCCTTTTGCCAGTCGTCGGCCCTGTAATTACTTCGCACAAATGTCGCATTTTCCGACAAGCGTTTGAATTGACGCGGGGGCTGGCCGCAGGCGGGTCGCTCCGTATAATGCGGCCATCGCCACTGCTATGGATTAACGGATTGCATATGACTGAACAGCGCCCTATTGCGGTCCTGGGAGGCGGAAGTTTTGGTACCGCCGTGGCTAATCTGCTGGCTGAAAATGGTCACCGGGTGCGTCAATGGATGCGTGACCCCGAGCAAGTCGAAGCCATTCGGGTCAACCGGGAAAACCCCCGTTACCTTAAAGGCATCAAGATTCTGCCGGCCGTGGAGCCGGTGACTGATTTACAGGCGACGCTGGACGAGTGCGACCTGTGCTTCGTCGCGCTGCCCTCCAGCGCCCTGCGTTCGGTGCTTGCACCCCATGCCGAGCGGCTGGCGGGCAAGCTGCTGGTGAGCCTGACCAAGGGCATTGAGGCGCACACCTTCAAGTTGATGAGCGAGATCCTTGAAGAAATCGCCCCCGAAGCGCGGATTGGCGTGTTGTCCGGGCCGAACCTGGCGCGGGAAGTGGCTGAGCACGCGCTGACCGCCACGGTGATCGCCAGTGAAGACGAAGAACTCTGCGAGCGGGTGCAGGAGGTGCTGCACGGTCGCACCTTCCGCGTGTACGCCAGTGCCGACCGTTTCGGCGTCGAGCTGGGCGGGGCGTTGAAGAACGTCTACGCGATCATCGCCGGCATGGCGGTTGCGCTGGGCATGGGTGAAAACACCAAGAGCATGCTGATCACTCGCGCCCTGGCCGAGATGACCCGGTTTGCGGTCAATCAGGGCGCCAACCCGATGACCTTCCTTGGCCTGGCGGGTGTGGGCGACCTGATCGTCACCTGCTCGTCACCGAAAAGCCGCAACTATCAGGTCGGTTTTGCCCTTGGCCAGGGCTTGAGCCTGGAAGACGCCGTGACGCGTTTGGGCGAAGTGGCGGAAGGCGTCAACACCCTGAAGGTGCTGAAGGCCAAGTCTCAGGAGGTCGGGGTGTATATGCCGCTGGTTGCCGGGTTGCACGCGATCCTGTTTGAAGGGCGCACCTTGAACCAGGTCATCGAGTTGCTGATGCGCGCCGAGCCGAAGACCGATGTCGACTTTATTTCCACCAGTGGTTTCAACTGAGGAACGCGTCATGAACGATCCGAAAGCAGCTCCCAAGTACGAATCCATTGGCCTGCGTGTGCTGTGGATGCTGGTGTTTGCCCTGGTGTGGCAAGTGGCGCAGTTTCTGCTGGGCGCGCTGGTGGTGGTGCAACTGGTTTATCGCCTGGTGTATGGGGCGCCGAACCTGGGGCTGATGAATTTTGGTGACAGTTTGAGTCAGTTTCTGGCGCAGATCGGGCGGTTTGGCAGCTTTCACAGTGACCAGAAGCCTTGGCCGTTCGCCGATTGGCCGACGCCCCGTGCACCGGAAGGTGAGGCTGCTCACAGTGTGCCGCCTGCACCGCATCCGGCGCGTGATGAGGAACCCAAGCTATGAAGGTGTGGGTGTTGCGTCACGGTGAGGCCGAGGGGCATGCGCGTACGGATGCCGAGCGTAATTTGACGGCCCATGGGCGCGATGAGGTTTTGCGCAGTGCGGGGCATCTGATTGGGCAGCCGATTCGGGCGATCATTGCCAGTCCGTATGTGCGGGCGCAGCAGACGGCGCAGTTGGTGCGGGAGGCGTTGGGGTTTGAGCCGGATGTCCGCACTGTGCCTTGGTTGACGCCGGAGAGTAATCCGCTGGAGGTGCTCAAGCATCTCGACAATGACGATGATGTGTTGCTGGTTAGCCATCAGCCGTTTGTGGGAGGGCTGATCAGTTATTTGCAGCATGGGCATTTTCGGCAGCCGCAGGCTATGAGTACGGCGAGTTTGGCGGAGTTGGAGGGGGATTTTCCGTTGGCGGGGTTGATGAGTCTTTTGAGTGTTCGGAATCCTTAAGGTTGGGTTTGGTTTTGGGTACATATCCGTTTCTTCGGTAACGGCCACTTAGGGTTCCGCTCTTACAG
>NZ_JACAPH010000033.1:0-89737 GCF_013385805.1 Pseudomonas sp. C6002
GAGGTGCCGAGTGGTGGGGCAAGAGCCCTTTTGGTTACTTTTGGGGCTCTTTTCCAAAAGTGACCCGCTGTAAGAGCGGAACCATAAGTGGCCGTTACCGCAGCAACGGATATGCCCCCAATCAGCCCCCCAATCAAACCAGATGCAGATGGTTATCCCAAAGCCCCGCCGGCAACTCCAGCGGCTTGCCCACCAACGGCACCTGCCGGCAATCATAAAACCGGCAACGCCCCTGCCCGGAAGTCACCACAAACCCATCAGCCACCGCACCCACCCCGGCACAATCCGGCAACGGCCCGTCCAGCAGCAACTGCGCGCTGTCCATGTTCCAGATAAAGAATCGATTCCCCCGTGGCGCCGTCAACGCCACCAGCCGCAACTCGCTGTGCACCGCCACACTGGCCGTGTAATGCCCCATGGCCTGCAACTGCTCATCCGCCACCGGAAACGCCACAAACGCCTGCCCCGGCCGCTTGATCGCCAGCAACTCCGACCGCTCATGAGACGCCCCCATGAACTGCTGCCCCGCGAGGATCGTCCCGTCGCTGGCAATCCCCATATGCCGCACACTGTTCATCTGCTGGCCCAGGGTCTCCTTGCTCAACAGCGTCCCGTCGCGCTTCATCAGGACCAGGCTCGGCTCCATGGCATTCAGGTTCATCTCGACCCGGCTCTCCGCCTCGGTACGAATCCCGCCATTAGCCACCACCAGCGTCTCGCCATCAGGCATCCACGACACCTGATGCGGCCCAATCCCATGGGTAGAAATCTCCCCGGTGTGCACCAGCCGCTCACCCTCGAACCGGTACACCCCCAGCAAACCGCGACCCGGGTCAGACGTGTCGTTCTCCGTGGCATACAACCACTCGCCATCCTTGTGCACCACCGCATGCCCGTAAAAGTGGCGATAGGCCTTGGAGGTGATGGTTTGCAGCAGCGCCCCGTCCCGCAGGTCGATCAGGTAACTCTCGGTGCCCGGCCGGCGGGCGACAAACAGCGCAATCGGCAGCGTCGGGTGGTTGATGATGTCGTGGCAGCGCTGGCCGACCTCGGTGGCAAATACCTGCTTGCCGTCCAGGCGAAAGCCGACGGCGTAGTGCCTGCCATCACTGTCATCCCGCGCCGAGAGCAGCAGCGGGCTTTTGCCCTTCTGCTTGAACAGCGTCCAGCCGCCCAAAGTGATCGCACTGAGCAGCACGCTGCCGAGGGCCAAAGCCTGTCGCCTGAGCATCATCAGTCACCGTCGTTGGCGTTAAAGCCCAGTTGGATGCCCAGCGCCTTGGCCAGCTCGCCTTCGTGCAGGCGGTGGACGACGTTGAGGCTGTCGTAGATATCGTTGAGTTGCTGGCGCCCGGCATCGTCGGCCAGCATTTCATTCAGCGTACGCTGGTTGCTGGCGAAGAGTTTCAGGGAGGCGGCATACGCGGCGTCGATCTTGTCAGCCAGGGGCTTTTGATCGGCAGGCAACAGGCCGCGCAGGCCTTTGTTGTCGACGCCGACCCAGACGGTCTGGGCGGCAGCCAGGCTGGCTTCCAGGCTTTGCAGGGACGACTGGCTGCGCCACGCATCGGCCTGGAACGGTTGCGGGATGCCCTTGGTCTGGCGGCCCATCGGGGTGCCGAGTTTTTTCTTCAGGGTGTCCAGCGCAGTCACTTGAACCCGCAGCAGGTCGGCGATGGCTTCGTGGGAATCGGCGTAGCGCTGGTTAGGAAACTTGGTCATCTGCGCCAGCATGCCGTCGGTGCTGTTCCAGCTCGACAGGATCTCTTCGGCCAGCAGTTTCTGGCGCTCGCCGATGGCTACCAGCAACGGGCAGTAGCGGGCTTTTTGCGTCTCGTCCGCCAGATCGGTCTTGGCGTCGTAGAGGATGTATTCGTAGGCCGACAGGCCCTGCACCACGACGCTGGATTTGGCCAGGGTGGCGGCGTCGATCTGTGGTTGGGCGGTCACCAGTTGCTCGACTTGACGACCCACCAGGTTTTTCTTGTCCGGCCAGAACTGCACCTGCCACGAGCGGTTGCCCTCGGCCAGCGGGCCGATCAGCAGCGGTTGCAACTCGGCCCAGGCCTTTTGCGCGTGCAGGAAGTCGGCGCGGGCGGTCTCCAGGCTTTCCTTGCCCTGGCAGTAGGCCAGGGCGCTGACGGCCAGTTGGCGGTCGGCTTCAACCCAGCGGCTGTAGGTCGGCAGGATCACTTGCTTGGCGATGGCCGCCGAGGTCACCGCTTGCGGGTCCTGGGGCGAGCACGCACCGAGGGCGAGGGCGGCCAGGCTGGTGAACAACAACTTGGGACGGAACATGTCGAGCTCCCTTCTGTAATTAGGACAAAGCTTATAAAGAATTCAGAAATGCCAGCAACGCGGCGCGCTGCTCGGCATTGAACGACAACACATGCTGCTGCGCCGCCTGGGCTTCACCGCCGTGCCACAGCACGGCCTCCATCAGGTTGCGGGCGCGGCCGTCATGCAAGAACTGGGTGTGGCCACTGACGGCTTGCGTCAGGCCAATGCCCCACAACGGCGGCGTGCGCCAGTCGCGGCCACTGGCCTTGAATTCGCTGCGGTTGTCGGCGAGGCCGTCGCCCATGTCGTGCAGCAGCAAGTCGCTGTAGGGGCGAATCACCTGGTTAGCCAATTCAGGTTCGGCGGCGGTGGGCGCCGTGGTGAATTGCGGGGTGTGGCAGCCCTGGCAACCGGCCTGGTAGAACAGGTTTTTCCCGGCCAGCACCTGCGGCGCGTTGACGTCGCGGCGGGCGGGGACGGCCAGGTTGCGGGTGTAGAACAGCACCAGGCGCAGGATGTTGTCGCTGACCTCAGGCTCGCCATCCGGGCCATTGCCGTTGGGCGCCTGTTTGCAGGCCACTTGTGCATCGGTGCAGTCATCGAACGGTCTCAGGGAGGTGGTCAGGCCCATATCACCAGAGAACGCGTGAACATTTTGTTGATTGAGGTTCGGTTGCCCGGCTTTCCAGCCAAATCGACCGAGTACGGTCTTGTGTTGCGCGTCGTCCCAGACCCAATTCGCCCGCCCGACAATGGCTTCCTTGTCGGCGGTTTTCGGGTCGGTGTTGCGCAGGATGTCGGCGTCGGGGATCGCTTCGAGCAGCCCCAGGCCGATCATCGGCGGTGCAACCCGCGCCGAGAAGCGCGTGTCGGGGTGCATCGGCCCATAACCGAGCTGGGTGATTTGCAGGGCAGGCTTGCGCAATTCGACCACGGTGCCGTCCTTGAAGCGGACGTTGACCGGCGTGTAGTCGACCCGCACCTTGCCCTCCGGGGCGACGCCGGGCACGGCCATGTCCTGCAATTGCCCACCGTAGACCGGTTCGGGGACTACACCCAGTTGCTCGATGACCTTCGCATAGGGCGGTGCATCGGGAATCGACAGGCGTACCAGCATCGACACCGCGTTGGGCGCATCGGGCAATGGCGGATGCCCACGGCCATCCTTGATATGGCAGTTCTGGCAGGCATTGGTATTGAACAGCGGGCCCAGCCCGTCGCGGGCAGTGGTGGTGGACGGGGCAATCACCCAGGGGCTGCGAAAGAAACTGTTGCCGACGCTGAAGTCCAGGCGCCGGGTGGGCGACAGGTTGGCCGAGGGCAGGGAGAAGGCGTTCTGGTCGGTCTTCCTCACCGTGGTCGCGCCACCGGCACGCGCTTCACCAGGCTCGGCCTTGGTGAATCGCGGGGCGTCATCGCAGGCACTCAGGCTCAAGGCCATCAACAGTGCAGACAGGCGAAGGGGCGAACGGGACATCAGTCTTCCTGAACGTAGGCTTAAAATAAGGCCGCAAAGTCTAACAGGGCAGGGCGGATTGAATAAGAGCAATTATCGTTTGGTGGTATCCGATTCATTACCGCTAGAATGACCGCACATTTTTCTCTGGAGGTGGCCAATGCAGGCTCTCGACGCTTTGCTCAACCGTGTTTCCGTGCCGCGACTGCTGGACCCGGCACCGACCCAGGAGCAGCGCGACCTGCTGTTCGCCGCTGCCATGCGCGCGCCCGACCACGGCCAGCTGCGGCCTTGGCGCTTCCTGACGGTGGAGGGTGCGGCACGTGAGCGCATGGGCACCCTGCTGGCCGAAGCCGCCCGCCTGCAGGACGCCGACGCGCCCCAGGCCGCGATCGACAAGGCGCAGAACGGCCCGCTGCGGGCGCCGTTGGTGGTGGTGGTGATTGCCCGCCTGCAAGAACATTTCAAAGTGCCAAAATCCGAGCAGCTGCTGGCGGCGGCCTGTGCGGCTCACGGGATTCTGCTGGCGGCGTACGCCCAGGGGATCGGCGCGGTGTGGCGCACCGGTGAGTTGTCGTACTCGGCCCATGTCGCCAAAGGCCTCGGGCTGAAGGCGGATGAGGAAGTGATTGGCTTCCTCTACCTGGGCACCCCACAAAACCCGCCGCGTACCGCGCCGAAAGAAGACCTGGCGCCGTTTGTGGCGGCCTGGACAGGTCAATAAGGCACCGCGACTCTAAATGTGGACGGGCTTGTGTGGGAGCGGGCTTGCTCGCGAATGCGGTGTGTCAGTCAATACATGTACCGACTGATCCACCGTATTCGCGAGCAAGCCCGCTCCCACATTGGGTGCTTACTGGCTTCAAGCCCGGGTCAAACCCGAAACTGATCCATCAGCTTCATCTGCTGGCTGGCCAGGGCATTGAGCTGGCTGCTGATGGCCGCCGATTCGGTGGCCTGGCCGGTCAGGGTTTCGGTCACTGTGCGGATTGCCGAGACGTTGCGGTTGACCTCTTCGGCCACCGCACTCTGCTGCTCGGCAGCGCTGGCGATTTGCAGGTTCATGTCGCTGATCACCGTCACTGCATCGCTGATCTTGCCCAGGGCCTGCACCGCCTGATGAATCTGCCCGGCGTTGTTCTGCGCCTGGGTCTGGCTCGAATGCATGGTCGCCACCACTCCACGGGTGCCAGTCTGGATGCGTTCGATCACCAGGCGAATCTCCTCCACCGAGTCCTGGGTACGCTTGGCCAGGTTGCGCACCTCGTCGGCCACCACCGCAAAACCGCGCCCGCTTTCCCCGGCTCGCGCCGCTTCAATCGCAGCGTTCAGGGCCAGCAGGTTGGTCTGTTCGGCGATGCTGCGGATCACTTCCAGTACCGAGCCGATCTGCTCGCTGTTCACCGCCAGGGCTTCGACTTCGGTCACGGCCTTGCTGACTTCTTCGGCCAGGGTGGTGATGTCGCGGGTGCTGCGTTCAATGATCTGCATGCCTTCGCGGGCTGACTGGTCGGCGCCGCGGGCCGCGCTGGCGGCGTTGGAGGCGCTGTTGGCCACGTCGTGGGCGGTGGCGCTCATTTCATTCGAGGCCGTGGCCACCTGGTCGATCTCGCGGAACTGCACCTGCATGCCTTCGCTGGTCTGGCGCGCGATTGCCGAGGACTGGTCGGCGGTGCCACGGGCTTCGGTGATGCTTTGCTTGATCTGCGCGATGGTCGGCTGCAGCTTGTCGAGGAAGCGGTTGAACCAGTTCACCAGTTCCCCCAGTTCATCTTTTTTACCGTAGGCCAGGCGCTGGGTGAGGTCGCCGTCGCCGCTGGCGATTTCCTTGAGCATGGCGGCCACGCTGTTGATCGGCCGGGTCACGCCGGTGGCGGTCAGCCAGATCAGCAACAGGCCCAGCAGCCCGGCGGCTGCGCCTACCAGCAACGCCTTGACGGTGCCACTGGCCTGAGCCTTGTCGAGCACCGCCTGGAGTTTGAGCGAGTCTGCCAGCAGCACTTGTTTGGGCAGTTTGATCACCACGCCCCAGGATTTGGCGTCGGCAATCGGTTTGACCGGGTACACGGCGCGAATCGTGCCGTCTTCCTCGCGGATCTTGCGGGTATCGCTGGCCAACAGCTGCACGATTTCCTTGCCTTCGGCGCCAAGGGTGTCGATCAGGTTTTTGCCGACTTTGGCCGGCTCGCCGCTGTAGCCGGCGATCAAGCCGTTACCGGACAGTATTTCGAGAATTCCGGCGCCGTTGAACAGTTCTTTTTGCGCCGCATCAGCGGCCGCTTGCAGGGCATTGAGGGCGAGGTCCACACCGACCACGCCGATCACTTTGCCGTCGACCAGCAGGGGCAGGGAAATGGTGGTCATCAACACCGGCTTGCCGGCTACGGTGTCTTCATACGGGTCCAGCAGGCAGGTGTTTTTTGTGTCCCGCGGGCAGGTGTACCAGATGTTGTAGGGCGTGCCGCTGAGGTTGAGGGTGGTCTTGGTCAGGTCATCCTCGACCATCACGGTGTTCAGGCCTTCACCGCCAGCGCGGCTCCAGTAGCTGGAAAAGCGGCCTTTTTCGTTGGACACACGGGCGGCATCATTGACGAATTCACTGTCTTTGCCATCGAGGGCGTTGGGCTCGAACGACAGCCAGATGCCGAGCACCTTGGTGTTGCGGTCGAAGGCGGTTTTCAGGCTGTGGTTGAGTTCTTCACGCAAGGCCCCGGCATCCAGCGAGCGCTTGGCGGCCAGAGTGCGCAGGTCCTTGATCTGGTCGGCCAGGGCCGTCACCACCAACAGGCTTTCACCGAAGGTTTTTTGCAGTTGCACCGCTTGCTCGGCGGCCTTGGCCTGCAGCAGGTTCTGCACACTGTCGGTGAGCATTCGCGAGCTTGAATCGCTGATGAGTTCGTCGTTCTGGTTGGTCTGGTACAGGTTCATGCCGACCACCAGGGCAATCACCCCCAGCAGGCACAGACCGGACAACAGCACGATTTTCAAGCGAATGGAGAGGGTGTCGAACATAGAAGTACCCGCGAATGGACTTATTAGTATGCAAGCTCAGGCGAGTCCATTCGGCGCTATGCCCGGAACATCGGCTTGGGCCGGCAGTTCATGAGCGGGAGCCGATGAGCGGTAGTGGGGGGTGTCAGGTGGGTTGCGGGAGACGTTCCGGTCGCGACCAGATCCACAGGTTGCCCATGCTCATTCCGGCGATGGCCAGGTAGATCGGCCAGCCGTGGTCGAGCATCACCAGCATCAGGCCGGCGCACAGCAGCATGCTCACGGTGGCGCTGACTTTGGCCCGGCGGGCGATGATCTTGCCATTGCGCCAATTGAACAGGATCGGCCCGAACAGCCGGTGGTTTTCCAGCCAGGCACTCAGGCGCGGCGAGCTTTTGGTGGCGGCCCAGGCGGCCAGCAGGATGAATTCGGTGGTGGGCAAGCCCGGTACCACAATCGCAATCAAGCCGATGCCCAGGCTGACGTAGGCCAGCAGGCCGAACAGGACGCGGGCGATTTTGGATGAGGATTGGGTTTTGCCGGTCATGGGTGCGGTTTGCATGGATGGATTTACGAAGGATTCAAATTGAAACCGGATCAAAATGTGGGAGCGGGCTTGCTCGCGAATGCGGTGGTTCAGTCAATATATCTGGTGACTGAACCACGGCATTCGCGAGCAAGCCCGCTCCCACATTTGATTGCATTCCAATCAGGGAATCAGGCCAGTTCAGGGGCGCTAGCGTACGCCTGTTCCAGCAACACGGTGAAGCGCACGAACGCATCAATCGCGCCTTTCTCCACTTCGGCTTCTTCTTCAGCGGTGAATTCCAGTGCGTCGAGGGTGCGGGTGAAGCGCTTCCAGCCTTCAGCGCGCCCCCCCGCCGGCTCGCCCAGGTGACGGGCACCGAAGGTTTCGCTCAAACCCAGGCCCACGGCACGCTTGATCAGGAACGCGGCGCCCAGCTTGGAGCCTTCGGACACGAACAGCCAGCCCAGGGCTTCGGCCTTGCTCGGGTTTTTCACGGCGCCGGCGACCGGGGTCGGTACTTCGGTGTCCAGGTCGCCCAGGTCCAGTTTGGCTGCTTCGGCACGGCAGCGTTCGGCGAGGTCAGGGACGATCTTGATCAACTCGGCATCGTTGTACAGCGCCACCAGCTCCGACTGGAACAGGTACTGTGCGACCACGAAGCGGGCGAAGTTGGCCTGGGTTTCAAACGGTGCATGGGCTTTCACCAACGCATCGAGCTTGGTGTGCGGCTCGTTGGTGATCTGGTTCAGGCGCTGGGAGCGCAGGGCTGCACGTTCTGCGGTAGGGGAGGCGGTCATCGGGGAGTCCTTGAGAAGAGAAAGCGTCTGGTTGCCAGGCTGTTATGAACTAGACGAACCAGAAGACGCGTCACAGTAAAAAATCCTCACCCCGGCGCAGATTAAATCGCGCCGGGGTGAGGCTACGTGGATCAGATGTCCCAGATCAGATTGATCGCAAAGTTGCGGCCCGGCTGGGTCAGGCGGTCGAGGTTGGCCGGTCCGGTCACACCGGCTTCGCCGACGCTGTCGTAGCTGCGCACGTCATCCCAGTTCCAGTATTTCTTGTCGGTCAGGTTGTACAGGCCGCCGTTGATGGTCACGTCGTTGGTGACCTTGTAGAAGCCAGTCAGGTCGACGATGCCGAAACCCGGGGTCTTGAACGGGCCGTTGGCGCTGTTGCCGTCAGGGGCGAAGAAGGTGGTGCTGTCGACGCGGTCCTGTTTCTTGACCAGGGTCCAGCTGACCAGGGCACCGTAGTTCTGCTGGTCATAGCCCAGGCCGAACACGCCCTTGAGCGGGTTGACGCTGTTCAACGGTTCGCCGTTGTCGTCATTGCGCCCGTAGGTGTAGGCAATCGAGCCTTGGGTATACAGGCCCTGCGGTGCGCCGAATGCGTCGAGGCTCAAGCGGCCCTTGGCCTCCACGCCCTTGATGGTGGCGTGCTTGATGTTGTTGGCTTCGAACTGCTGGACGGTGCCACCGGCAACCGAGGCATCTTCGTCGATGAAATCACGGTACTTGTTGTAGTACACCGCCACATCAAACGAGCCCGAGTCGAAGTTGCCGCGAATCCCGGTTTCGACACCCCGGCTGCTTTCCGGCTTGAGGTCCGGGTTGGGTTCGACGGTGTAGCCCTGCTGCAGGTTTTCAAAGCGGCCATACAAGGCCTTGGCCGATGGCGTGCGATAGCCTTCGGCGTACTGGCCGAACCAGGTGTATTGCTCGGTCAGGGCATAAGTGATGCCGAATTTTGGCGTTACACGGTGCCAGTTCTTTTCCGAATCGCTGTGGTCGTAGATGCGTGTCGGGTCAACGGTATTGAGGAATTCCTGGGTCAGCTTGGGTTTGAGCTGGATGTAGTCGTACCGCACGCTGGGCAGGAAGGTCCACTTGTCCCAGGCAATCTGGTCCTGGGCAAACAGCGCGTAGGAGTTGATGGTCGGGTCGGGGAAGTCGCTGGCTTTTTTCACGCTGTCGGCGGCCGACGGGCTTGGTGCACCGATGGCGGTGCAGCCTGCGCCGACCGCCAGGCAGGTCGCGGCGCCCTCACGGGAACCGGTGACTTTCTGCTGCTTGAGGGTGGTGCCGTAGGTCACGACATGGTCGGTTTCGCCGATGCTGAAAGCCTTGTCCAACTGCGCGTCGAATACCCACTGCTTCTCTTCGTACAGGGTCTCGCGGGTGCGCAATACCTTGCGCGATGGCTGGTAGATTTCTGCGGTGGTCTGGTCGGTCTTGGCGATCTGGTAGTTGAGGCTGGTCTTGATGTGATCGGCAATCGGCGAGTCGAGGGCGAACTTGTTTTCGATGCCGAAGCGTTCGCGGGTGATGGTGTCGTTGCCCGTGCGGCCGCGGTAGAAGTTGAAGCCCTGGCCACCGACAAACGGGCCACCCACTGCGTTTTTCAGGTTGGTGTCGCGATCGTCCTTGAACTTCTCGTAGGTCAGGCCCAGGCGGTTGTCTTCGCCGTAGTTCCAACCCAGTTTGGCCAGCACGTTGGTGGTGCGCGCATCTTCCGGGTTGGCGCCGGTGCGGGCCAGGCCGGTGGCGTTATTGCCATCGTAGGATTCCATCTCGTGACCGTTGCGCTGGCTCAGGTGCAGCAAGCCGTCGAAGTCCTGCACGCGACCGGCGACGGTGCCGGAGGTCAGCCAGCTCTCATCGGCGGAGCTGTAGCCGGTCTTCAGGCGCGCGCCGTAGTCCTGGCCGGGCTTGATGATGTCGTTGGGGTCAAGGGTGAAATAGCTCACCGCGCCGCCGATGGCGCTGCTGCCGTACAAGGCCGAGGCCGGGCCGCGCAGGATTTCCACGCGCTTGACGATTTCCGGGTCGACGTAGTTGCGGCGGGTCTTGGCGTAGGGGCCGTTGAAGAAGTTGTCGGGGACTTCGACGCCGTCCACCTGGGTCAAGATGCGGTCGCCGTCGATCCCGCGAATGTTGTAGCCGGCATTGCCGGAGCGGGTGCCGGCACCGCCCACCGAAACACCTGGCTCATAACGCACCAGTTCGCGGATGGTGTTGACGTTCTGGCGGTCCAGTTCTTCGCGGTCGTGCACGGTGACGGTGCTGGGCACGCTGTCCACGGCCTGTTCCTGGCGGGTGGCACTGATGGTCATCTGTTGCAGGGTGATGGCACCGACGGCGACGCGTTTTTCCAGCACGATGTTGTTGTTGCCCAGTTTGCGATAGCCCAGGTTGGTCCCCACCAACAGCCGGTCCAGGGCTTTATCCGCCGGCAATGAGCCGCGCACGCCAGGGGACGACACACCCTGGCCCAGTTCTGCCGGCAGGCCGACTTGCCAGCCGGTCACCGCGGTGAAGGCGTTCAGCGCCGAGACCAGGGATTGCTGCTCGATGCTGAAGCTGTAATTGCCCTGGCTGCGGCTGGCAGGCTCGGCGGCGGTGGCGGCCATGACGGGCGCACCGGCCAACAGGATTGCAGCCGTCAGCAGCGACAAGCCCTGGCGGCGAACGGGCGAAGAGGACCGGCGGTTGAAACGAGACGACATCGAGAGCGCTCCGGAAGGTACGAATCTTATAGTTGCGCACTGAATCAAATAGGAATCAGTTGCATTGGCTATAACGAGACGTATCGTCGCTGGCTATCGAGTAAAAATAATTCTCATTTAGTTCAGGATCACCAGCGCCGGGTATTCCGAGAGCTTGGCCGAGGTGATGTGGGCCAGTGAGCGCACCACGTCGAGCGGCTGGTCGAGCCGGTAATTGCCGGTGACGGCCACGCCGGCGAGCCTGTCGTTGTTGTTGACGATCCAGCCGGGGTAGTAGCGACGCAATTCGGCCAGCACTTCGCTCATCGGGCAGTTTTCGAAGATCAGCCGGCCGTCGACCCAGGCCAGATCCTTGGTGGTGTCGAGTTTGGCCGGTTGGCCGAAGCCCTTGGGCCCGATGCGGATACTTTCACCGGCGCTCAGGCGCACCCGCGCGTCGTCAAACGTGTTGCTCAGGTCGACATCACCACGCTGTACCTGAACCTGGGCTTCACCGTTCAAGTAGCGCACCGCGAAAGAGGTGTCGCGCACGCTGGCGCGCACCGGGCCGGCGTCGATTTCCAGGGGCAGGCCACGGCTGGGCAGCACTTCGAAAAATGCCTCGCCCTGATACAGGCGGGCGATGCGCTGGTGGTCCTTGATGCTGCTGGAGAAGGCTGAGTTGGTGTTGAGCAACACTTTCGAGCCATCGTCCAGCTGCAGGCGCTGGCGCTCGCCCACCACGGTCAGATGGTCGGCCTGCAGGCGCATAGGCAGGTTGCTGAAGCTGAACAGGCCCAGCAGCAAGACGGCGGCAGTGGCCAGGGGCTTCCAGTGCGGTTTGATACGGCGCCAGGCGCTGGGTTTGCGTGGCGCATTCAGGGCGACGGCAGCGCTGTGAACGGGCGCGCCGCCCCAGGCAGTCTGGGCCTTGATGAAGGCTTCGGCGTTTAACGGGTCGTTGGCGAGCCAGGCTTCAAATTCCGCCTGCTGCCCGGGTTGCGGGCACTGCAACGCGATCAGCCAGTCGAGGGCTTGGTCCATGGCCGCGTCTTGCAACACCTCATGAGCCAGCTCATGGGGGTGCCGTTGATTCGGTTCCGTCACGGTGTTCCTCGGGTCTTCGCCACGTTTTAATCAAGAGTCCTACAGACTGTGCCGCCAAAGCTTAAGGGCGATCCAGTCTTTCGGCCACACCTATGCAGATGGCCATGATCAGTTTCAGTTCCTTCTGCACGGTGCTCAGGGACACGTCGAGCTTGTCGGCGATCTCCTGATAGCTGCAACCGTGCAGGCGGCTGAGGATGAATATCTGCTGCTGGCGGGCGCTCAACTGGCCGAGGCTGACACTCAGGTGCTCGAGCAATTGCTCGGCCTGTGTCGCGTCTTCGGGGGTGCTGACGGGGGAGGCGACGCTTTGCAGGACGTCCAGCGGGACATCTTCCTGCAGGGTGCGGGCCTGAATCCTGCGGGCGCGCAGGTGATCCAGCGCCAGGTTGCGCGCCGTCTGGTAGACAAAGGGTTCAAGGTGGTCGATCGGCCGTTCGCTCAGGGCCCGGGTAACGCGCAGGTAGGTTTCCTGCAACAGGTCCTCGGCGGTGCTGTGGTTATTCACCATCCGCTGCAAGGTGCGCAGCAAAATCACCCGTTGGGTGAGGAAGACTTGGTTGAAACGAGATTGGCTCACAGTGATACCAGACCGATTTGCAGCGAATGATAATGCTTATCATCAACGCAAATGGCAAGTGGCACTTTGGATTACTGTAGGAGCGAGCTTGCTCGCGAAGGGCGTCAACGATATCGCTGGCATCCTGAATAAACGCGGTGGTTTTGCGTTTTTCGCGAGCAAGCTCGCTCCTACAGGCCGAGCATTACTCGGCGTTGCACAGCGCCAGGCAGTTATCCAGCATCCGGTTCGAGAAGCCCCACTCGTTGTCATACCAGGCCAGCACTTTCAGCAGTTTGCCGCTGACCTTGGTGTGATTGGCGTCGAAGATCGACGAAAGCGGGTTATGGTTGAAATCACTGGAAACCAGCGGCAGGGTGTTGTAGCCGAGGATTTTCGAGTGCTGGCTGGCTTCTTTCAGCAGCGCGTTGACCTGCTCGGCACTGGCTTCTTTTTTCAGTTGCACGGTGAGGTCCACCAGCGACACGTTGATCACCGGTACACGCACGGCCATGCCGGTCAGCTTGCCTGCCAGTTCCGGCAGCACCAGGCCCACGGCTTCGGCAGCGCCGGTCTTGCTCGGGATCATGTTCTGGGTGGCCGAGCGCGCGCGGTACGGGTCGGTGTGGTAGACGTCGGTCAGGTTCTGGTCGTTGGTGTAGGCGTGGATGGTGGTCATCAGGCCGCTTTCGATGCCCAGCTCGCGGTGCAGCACCTGGGCCACGGGCGCCAGGCAGTTGGTGGTGCAGGAAGCGTTGGAGATGATCTGGTGGGATTGACGCAAAATGTCATGGTTTACCCCGTACACCACGGTGGCATCGGCGCCCTTGGCCGGGGCCGAGATGATTACCTTGCGCGCGCCGGCGGTAATATGGGCGGCGGCCTTGTCACGGTCGGTGAACAGACCGGTGCATTCGAACACCACGTCCACCTTGTGCGCAGCCCAAGGCAGGTCGGCCGGGTTGCGAATGGCACTCACGGCAATCCGGTCACCATTCACGGTCAGGCTTTCCTGATCATGAGCGACCTCTGCGTCGAAAGTACCGTGGACGGTGTCGTATTTAAGCAGGTGGGCATTGATCGAGCTGTCGCCGAGATCGTTGATGGCGACGATCTGCAAATCCTGACGGTAGCCTTGGGTATAAAGTGCGCGCAGGACATTACGGCCAATACGGCCAAAACCATTGATAGCGATACGTAGAGTCATTGGAAGGTGCCTGTCGTCGATTTGTTGTAAGAATTACAAGATTATTCGCATAAAAATAGAAAACAAGCCTTTTTAGTGGCAATATTTTGTTCAATCTACAACGAGTGACCTGAATCAACTGGTCCGATTGGTCAAGCAACACCCTGCCAACCTCTTCGCGGCGGGCTTTTGACCAGCATAGACACTCAGGTCGCCACATCCGTTAGCCTGGAGTTCTATACATGCATCCCCGCGTACTTGAGGTCACCGAACGGCTTATCGCCCGCAGCCGTGCAACCCGTGAGGCATACCTTGCGCTCATTCGCGGCGCTGCCAGCGACGGCCCGATGCGCGGCAAGCTGCAATGCGCCAACTTTGCCCACGGCGTGGCCGGGTGTGGCACCGAAGACAAAAACAGCCTGCGCATGATGAACGCCGCCAACGTGGCAATTGTTTCGTCATATAACGACATGCTGTCGGCCCACCAGCCATACGAACATTTCCCCGA
This sequence comes from Pseudomonas sp. C6002, assembly GCF_013385805.1. NCBI lineage: Bacteria > Pseudomonadati > Pseudomonadota > Gammaproteobacteria > Pseudomonadales > Pseudomonadaceae > Pseudomonas > Pseudomonas sp. C6002. Next base: position 14,104 of record NZ_JACAPH010000033.1, read on the forward strand.
GCAAATCAAAAAGGCCCTGCGTGAAGTCGGTTCTGTTGGCCAGTTCGCCGGCGGTACCCCCGCCATGTGCGACGGCGTGACCCAGGGCGAGCCAGGCATGGAGCTCAGCCTGCTGAGCCGCGAAGTGATTGCCATGTCCACGGCGGTAGCGCTGTCCCACAACATGTTCGACGCCGCGCTGATGCTGGGTATCTGCGACAAGATCGTCCCCGGCCTGATGATGGGCGCCCTGCGCTACGGCCACCTGCCGATGATCTTCGTACCGGGCGGCCCGATGCCGTCGGGGATCTCCAACAAACAGAAAGCCGACGTGCGCCAGCGCTACGCCGAAGGCAAGGCCACCCGCGAAGAGCTGCTGGAATCGGAGATGAAGTCCTACCACAGCCCGGGCACCTGCACCTTCTACGGCACCGCCAACACCAACCAGTTGCTGATGGAAGTCATGGGCCTGCACCTGCCGGGCGCCTCGTTCGTCAACCCGTACACGCCGCTGCGTGACGCCCTGACCCGCGAAGCCGCGCACCAGGTCACGCGCCTGACCAAGGCCAACGGCAGCTTCACGCCGATCGGCGAGATCGTCGACGAGAAATCCATCGTCAACTCCATCATCGCCCTCAACGCCACTGGTGGGTCCACCAACCACACCCTGCACATGCCGGCCATCGCCATGTCGGCGGGCATCATCCTGACTTGGGATGACATGGCCGACCTCTCCGAAGTGGTGCCGACCCTGTCCCACGTGTATCCAAACGGCAAGGCCGACATCAACCACTTCCAGGCGGCGGGAGGCATGTCTTTCCTGATCCGCGAACTGCTGGAAGCCGGCCTGCTGCACAACGACGTCAACACCGTGGCCGGTCATGGCCTGAGCCGCTACACCCAGGAACCGTTCCTAGTGGACGGCGAGCTGGTATGGCGTGAAGGCCCGATCGAAAGCCTCGACGAAACCATCCTGCGTCCCGTGGCCCGTGCGTTTTCCCCGGAAGGCGGCCTGCGGGTAATGGAAGGCAACCTCGGCCGGGGTGTGATGAAGGTTTCCGCCGTGGCCCTCGAACATCAAATCGTCGAAGCCCCGGCCGTGGTGTTCCAGGACCAGCAAGACCTGGCCGACGCGTTCAAGGCCGGTGAGTTGGAAAAAGACTTTGTTGCGGTGATGCGTTTCCAGGGCCCGCGCTCCAACGGCATGCCGGAATTGCACAAGATGACCCCGTTCCTCGGCGTGTTGCAGGATCGTGGCTTCAAAGTGGCGTTGGTAACAGACGGGCGCATGTCCGGCGCGTCGGGTAAGATTCCCGCCGCGATTCACGTCAACCCCGAAGCCCAGAGCGGCGGGCCACTGGCACGTGTGCGCGATGGCGATATCATTCGCGTGGATGGCGTCAAAGGCACCTTGGAGCTTAAGGTGGACGCCGAAGAATTTGCCGCGCGCGCGCCTGCCACGGGCCTTCTGGGCAATAACGTGGGGGCCGGTCGCGAGTTGTTTGCGTTTATGCGTTTGGCTGCAAGCTCCGCAGAGCAGGGCGCCAGCGCCTTTACCTCTGCCTTGGAGACACTTAAGTGAAGCTAGCGCTGGTCGGTGATATCGGTGGTACCAACGCCCGTTTTGCGTTGTGGCGGGATCAGGAGCTGCATTCGATCCGCGTCCATGCGACGGCGGATCATGCCAGCCCGGAGGAGGCGATCCAGGTCTATCTGAAGGAAGAAGGCCTGGCCATCGGCTCGATTGGCGCGGTGTGCCTGTCGGTCGCGGGGCCGGTGAGTGGAGATGAATTTAAATTCACCAACAATCACTGGCGCCTGAGCAAGACTGCGTTCTGCAAGACCTTGCAGGTGGACGAGCTGCTGCTGGTGAATGATTTTTCGGCCATGGCCCTGGGCATGACCCGCCTGAAGCCCGACGAATTCCGCGTGGTGTGCGAAGGCACGCCGGAGCCGTTGCGCCCTGCGGTGGTGATTGGCCCGGGCACTGGCCTGGGCGTCGGCACCTTGCTCGACCTCGGCCATGGCCGTTGGGCGGCATTGCCGGGGGAGGGCGGCCATGTCGACCTGCCCGTGAGCAGCCCGCGTGAAGCCCAGCTGTGGCAGCACATCTACAATGAGATCGGCCATGTCAGCGCTGAAACTGCCTTGAGCGGTGGCGGTTTGCCCAGGTTGTACCGGGCGATCTGCGCGGTGGACGGTCACGAGGCGGTTCTGGAAACCCCCGAGGCCATCACTGCTGCCGGCCTGGCGGGTGATCCGATTGCCCTGGAAGTGCTGGACCAGTTCAGTATCTGGCTGGGCCGGGTCGCCGGTAACAACGTGCTGACCACCGGCGGTCGTGGCGGGGTGTACATCGTGGGTGGGGTGATCCCGCGCTTTGCCGATTTCTTTATCAAGAGTGGTTTTGCCAGGAGTTTTGGCGACAAGGGCTGCATGAGCGACTACTTCAAAGGCATTCCGGTGTGGCTGGTGACGGCACCGTATTCAGGGTTGACAGGTGCTGGTGTGGCGCTTGAGCAGGCATTTGCGTAGGCAGTGATGGCCTCTTCGCGAGCAAGCCCGCTCCCACATTCAATCCCATTCCAACTGGATGAATGAGGTCGAATGTGGGAGCGGGCTTGCTCGCGAAGGCGGCCTCAAGGGCAACAAATGACTTAAGCTTGGCCATAACAACAAGGAGGACCCCGTGAGCGTAATCAGTAAATCCATTCTCCTGGTCGACGACGACCAGGAAATCCGCGAGTTGCTGCAAACCTACCTCAGCCGCGCCGGTTTCCAGGTGCGCGGCGTGCCGGATGGCGCGGGGTTCCGCCAGGCGATGAACGAAGCCCCGTGCGACCTGGTGATCCTTGATGTGATGCTGCCGGACGAAGACGGTTTCAGCCTCTGCCGCTGGATCCGCCAGCACCCACGCCAGGCCCAGGTGCCGATCATCATGCTCACCGCCAGTTCCGACGAAGCCGACCGCGTCATCGGCCTGGAGCTGGGTGCCGACGATTACATCGGCAAACCCTTCAGCCCCCGTGAGCTGCAGGCCCGTATCAAGGCCCTGTTGCGGCGTTGCCAGTTTGGCCAGGAGCGCAGCGGCGGCGAGGTGCTGGTGTTTGGCGAGTGGCGCCTGGACATGGTCAGCCACCGGCTGTTCCACGTCGACGGCGAGGAAGTGATTCTTTCCGGCGCCGATTTTGCCCTGCTCAAACTGTTCCTCGACCACCCCCAGCAAATCCTCGACCGCGACACCATCGGCAACGCCACCCGTGGCCGCGACCTGATGCCCCTGGACCGGATTGTCGACATGGCCGTCAGCCGTCTGCGCCAACGCCTGCGCGACACCGAAAAACCACCCCGGCTGATCCGCACCGTGCGCGGCAGTGGCTATCAATTGGCAGCCAGCGTGGTTGCCGGCAATGCCCACTGAGCGCCTGCGTGAACTGCGCCGGCGCATCCCGGTACCGCGTTCGCTGCTGGGGCGGATGTTACTGCTGACCCTGTTGGCGGTGCTGTTTGCCCAGGCGTTGTCCAGCGTGATCTGGGTCTCGCAATTGCGCGCTACCCAGCTTGAAGGCCTGGTAACCGCCGCCCGCAGCCTGGCGCATTCGATGACCGCCAGCGTCAGTTATTTCCGCTCGTTGCCGGTGGCCTTCCGGCCGTTGGTACTGGACCAGTTGCGCAGCATGGGCGGTACCCGGTTTGTGGTGACGCTCAACGACAAGCCCCTGGACATGGCGGTATTGCCGGAAACCCCGCGCAAGCATGCAGTGCTCGGTGCTGTCGAAGAAGTGTTGCGCCAGACCCTGGGCAGCGACGTGCATGTTTCGGTGGAGTTCGTCAGCGCCGAAGACCTGCGCATCTTCAACGCCGGCTTGAAACTCGATGAATTGCCGCGCTCCTGGGCGCATTACGCGTTGACCCTGGAACCGGTGAATCCGCCGGTGTTGGTCACCCAGATCCAGCTGGCCCAGGGCGAATGGCTCTACATTGCCTCCTTGCTGCCCGAACCCTATACCAGCCTCGAAGAACAAGGCCTGCCATACCAGCAGGTGTGGTTTATCGTGCTCACCAGCGGCTTCCTGCTGCTGTTTATCGGCCTGTTGGTGCACTGGCAAAGCCGTCCACTCAAGCGCCTGGCGAGGGCGGCGCGGGACATGTCCCTGGGCGCCGACGTGGAGCCGGTGGCCGAAGGCGGCGGCAGCGAAGTGGTGGAAGTAGGCCGCGCGTTCAATGCCATGCGCGAACGCATCAGCCGTTACCTGACCGAACGCAGCCAGCTGTTCAGCGCCATTTCCCACGACCTGCGCACACCCATCACACGCCTGCGGTTGCGGGTGGAATTGCTGGAAGACGAGAACCTGCAAGCCAAGTTCGGCCGCGACCTGGATGAACTGGAGTTGCTGGTCAAAGGCGCGTTGCAGTGCGTGAAGGACACCGACATCCACGAAAACATCGAACCGGTGGACCTCAACCACGTACTCGACTGCCTGGTGGAGCCGTACCTGGCGCCCAACGGCAATGGGCGCGTGACCCAACATGGTCGGGCACTTACGACGTACCCGGGCAAGCCGCTGGCGCTCAAGCGCTGCATCGGCAACCTGATCGACAACGCCCTGAAGTACGGGCAGAACGCCCATTTGCACATTGAAGACGATGGCGCGGAGTTCATCCTCCACGTCGACGACGAAGGCCCGGGCGTGCCGGAACAGCGCCTGGAGCAGGTCTTCGAGCCGCACTTCCGCCTGGCCGGGCAGCAACAGGGTTACGGCCTGGGCCTGGGCATCGCCCGCAACATTGCCCACAGCCATGGCGGTGAAGTGAGTTTGCAGAATCTGCGGGAGGGCGGTTTGCGGGTGACCTTGCAACTGCCTCGTGGCCTGGATTGAACACCACCAATACCGCAGCTGATTGAGTACTTGTGGCGAGGGAGCTTGCTCCCGTTGGGGCGCGAAGCGGCCCCAAAAGATGGGACTGCTGCGCAGTCCAACGGGAGCAAGCTCCCTCGCCACATTATTAGTATCCGGTGTTATAACCGTGGTTAGACGCTCTGGCGCAACCTGGCCAGATCCCGCAACGGCGGCGCACCAAACAGCCGGCTGTATTCGCGGCTGAACTGTGATGGGCTCTCATAGCCCACCCGATACCCCGCCGCCGAGGCTTCCAGGCCCTCGGCGATCATCAACCGCCGAGCCTCCTGCAAGCGCAACTGTTTTTGGTACTGCAACGGGCTCATGGCGGTCATCGCCTTGAAGCGGTGGTGCAAGGTCGAGACGCTGAGGTTCACTTCCTTGGCCAGGTCATCAATGCGCAGGGGCTGTTCGTAGTTGCCGTTCAACCAGGTGATCGCCTGGCTCACCCGATGGCTCTGACTGTTGGCGACGGCAATTTCATACAGCCGATAACCCTGCGGACCGCGCAACAGGCGATAGAGAATTTCCCGATTGATCAGCGGCGCGAGCATTGCGATGTCTTTCGGTGCGTCGAGCAATCGGGTCAGGCGCAGCACGGCGTCCAGTAACTGGTTGTCCAGGCGGTCGACATACATCCCTCGGGAGGTCGGGCGCGGGGGCACGCCCATCGGCCCGGCTTCGGCAATCAGTGCGGTGATCTGTGCCGGGTCGATATTCACCCGAATCGACAGGTTGGGGTCTTCCGGCGTGGCATCAAGGATGCGCCCGGCCACCGGCATCGCTACCGAAAACACCAGGTAATTGAGCGGGTCATAGGCGAATACTTCATCCGCCAAACGCACTTCCTTGCGCCCCTGGGCGAGGATGCACAGCGCGGGCTCAACCAGCACCGGCGTGAATTCACGCGGGGAGTTATGGCGGTTGAGATACAGCGACGTGATCGCTGTGCCGTAGGAACCATCCTCCCAGGTATGCCGGCGAACGATGCCGGCGAGTTCTGCGCGCTGCTTTTCCATATCGGCGTCGAGGGGGGTGGAGCGAAGTTCGGGCGACGACATGGGACATCCTCTGGTGCTTTGACGATGGGCACAGCTTAAAGGCGGCTTTGCAAAAAGCGGTACTTCGATTCTGCACAATCCTTGCCTGATCCTGCGAAAAATCGTGAATCAGGCAAGCCGGGGCCTGTCATGCCCCTGAAATACGGCAGTCATGCCGGGAATAAACTTCGCAGGCCGATTGCTATATCTACGTATCTCGCAGGATTGTGCAATAAGCCAGCAGGAATTGACTAACCGCATCCACACCCGCGCCCGTATCTTTGATCCTGTGGCAACACGCCCTCACAGTGCTTGCCGAGCATCACTTCTCAACGGGAGAGTCGAACATGTCCACCCCCATTCCCGCGAGCCATATGGCCTTTATCCGTGCCCGTACCGGGTACAGCACCGAACTGGGTGCACGCTTGAGCAGTTTGATCGAACCGGGCCGCCAGGCTCAGGGTTGCCTGCAATTCTCGTTGCAGCACTCCCTGGCCGACCCGGATGTGTGGTTGGTGTCGGGCTTCTGGAGCAGCGAGCAGGCGATGAGTGCCTACTTCAGCTCGCCGGCGCTGATGGTCTTCACCGAGTTGTTGAATGACATGGTGGTTCGCAGCATGGACTTCCAGACCTTTACCGACGCCTCGGCGGCCAATGCCTATGGCGAGTACCTGCAACTGGCGGGCTAGTGCTTTAGAATGGCCGCCTTTCCCATTGGCCAGGACCTGCAACATGGCACGTAAAGAGTTTGCCCACCACGAAGCCGTTTCCGCCTTGGTGCGTGAAGAAGAGGGTGGCTATAGCGCCGCCATCGCCGTCAAGGCGCTGGATGGCATGGGCGCACCGCGCTTTCACAAGATCCTCGATGGACAGACGTTCAAGACTGCCTCCGACGCCGACGATGCCGCAGCTCTGCAACTGGAGCGCTTGGTCGATGTAGATGAAGACGGTCAGCTCTCTTGGGCAACGTCCGCCAACTAAAAACACCGCTGATCCAAATCTGGGAGCGGGCTTGTGTGGGAGCGGGCTTGCTCGCGAATGCGGTGGGTCAGTTGGCATATGCATTGACTGACACGCCCCCTTCGCGAGCAAGCCCGCTCCCACATTTTTATCTCGTTCCAATCAGCGTTGCGCGGCGCCTGGGCGGTACATTTTGAACAGCGCTTCCGGCCCCAACTGAAAATAATCCGCCGGGCCACCTCCACGCAGGATCGGCTGGGCGGCAGCCGTGTCGTACACCCCGTCTTTCAGCAGCCATTTGGCGATATGCACCGCGACCACCTCGCCGAGCACCAACCAGCTTGGCACCAGCTCCTTGTCGGCGCGCTGCAGCTGAATGATCTGCGTCACCTTGCACTCGAACGACACCGGGCTTTCGGCCACGCGAGGCACGGCGATCACCTTTGAAGCCACCGGCGTCAGGCCCGACAATTCAAACTCGTTGACCTCGGGTGATACCGGCGCGCAACTCTGGTTCATCTGCTCGGCCAGCGGGCGGGTGGCCAGGTTCCACACGAACTCACCGGTCTGTTCGATGTTGTTCAGGCTGTCTTTGCGCCCGACACTGGAAAACCCAATGATCGGCGGAATGTAGTTGAACGCGTTAAAGAAACTGTAGGGCGCCAGGTTCAGGCGGCCCTGGCTGTCGTGGGACGAAATCCAGCCAATCGGGCGCGGGCCGACAATCGCATTGAACGGGTCATGGGGCAGGCCGTGGCCGTTGGCGGGTTCGTAGAAATGAATATCGTCGGACATGGCCGGGGTTCCTGCTGCGCGGTTCTGGGGAGGGCACCATAGTGCAATCCGGCGCGGCGGATTTCTATCATCCATATGGAATTTTCATACAGCCCCCACCTATTTTTCACAGCTCCCGGGTCAGTCTGCGCGCCAGGTCGACACCCCCTGTAAGTCGACCGATTGAACGACTGAGCCTTTGGAGCCTTCTGCACAATGAACAAACTTCCTCAGATCACCCTGGCGTTCTGGGTCATGAAAATCTGCGCCACGACCCTGGGCGAAACCGCCGGGGACTTGCTGTCGATGACCTTGAATGTCGGTTACGCCATCAGCTCGATGATCCTGATCAGCGTGTTCCTGGTCACTCTGGTGACGCAACTCTGGTCGAAAACCTACAACCCGGTGCTGTACTGGATCGTGATCCTGTCCACCAGCACCGCCGGCACCACCATGTCGGACTTTATGGACCGCACGCTGGGGCTGGGTTATGCCACGGGCTCGATGATTCTGGTGTCGATCCTGGTGGCGATCTTTGCCCTGTGGCGTATCAGCGGCGACTCGCTGAACGTGAACAAGGTGCAGACCTTTCGCGGTGAGCTGTTCTACTGGATGGCGATTCTGTTCTCCAACACCCTGGGCACGGCGCTGGGTGATTTCCTCGCGGATGATTCCGGGCTGGGGTTCGCTGGTGGCGCGTTGCTGATCGGGGCGAGTATCGCGGTGGTGGTGTTGCTTAAATACTTCACGCGGATTTCGTCGGTGCTGCTGTTCTGGGTGGCGTTTGTGTTGACCCGGCCGTTCGGCGCAACCCTGGGTGACTTCCTGACCAAACCCCATGAAAAGGGCGGGCTGGACTTTGGCACCATCGGCTCGTCGGCCGTGTTGGCGGCGGTGCTGGTGGTGATGATTGCCGGGGCGGCGTATGCCCAGCGTCGGTATGGACGCCAGGCGGCTGCCGAGCTGTCTTGAGGGCAATGAAAAAGGGCCGTGTCATTGACTGACATGGCCCTTTTTTTACGCCTGCCGAACCCTTAGTCCGTAGTAATCCGCGAATGCTTGCGGGTGTCCTTCATGGTCACATACACCAACAGCGACACCGCAATACACGCGGTGACGTACCAGTAGTAACCGGTTTCCATACCAATGCTCTTGAACCACAGCGCGATGTATTCAGCGGTGCCGCCGAAGATCGACACGGTCAGCGCATAGGGCAAGCCAACACCCAGGGCGCGGATTTCGGTGGGGAACAATTCGGCCTTCACCACGGCGTTGATCGAGGTGTAGCCGCTGACGATGATCAGCGCCGCCATGATCAGGAAGAACGCGCCCCACCAGGTCTGGATGGTGTGCAGGGTGGTGAGGATCGGCACGGTGAACAGGGTGCCGAGGACGCCGAAGGCGATCAGGATCGGCCGGCGGCCAACCTTGTCCGACAGCCCGCCGATGATGGGTTGCAGGCACATGAACAGGAACAGCGTGGCCGCCGAAATGGTGGTGGAGTCGGAGATGCTCATGCCGACGGTGTTCACCAGGTATTTCTGCATGTAGGTGGTGTAGGTGTAGAACGCCAGGGTGCCGCCCATGGTCAGGCCGACTACGGTCATCAGTTCCTTGGGGTGGCGCATCAAGGTGCGCATTGCGCTTTCCTTGGCCTTTTCTTTCTTGGTGAACGACTCGGTTTCTTCCATGCCACGACGCAGGTACAGCGCCACTACCGCGCACAGGGCGCCGATGGCGAACGGGATACGCCAGCCCCAGTCGTACAGTTGTTCGGTGGTCAGCAATTGTTGCAGCACGATCAATACCGCCAGGGCGATGAGCTGGCCGGAGATCAGGGTCACGTACTGGAAGCTGGAGTAGAAGCCCCGACGTTCCTTGGTCGCCATTTCGCTGAGGTAAGTGGCGGAGGTGCCGTATTCACCGCCGACCGACAGGCCCTGCAGCAAACGGGCGAATACCAGCAGGATCGGCGCACCGATACCAATGGCTTCATAGCCCGGGCTCAGGGCAATCAGCAAAGAGCCGAAGCACATCAGGTACACCGAGGCCATCAAGGCCTTTTTACGCCCGACTTTGTCGGCGTACAGGCCCATCAGCCAGCCACCGATCGGGCGCATCAGGAAGCCCACGGCGAAGATCGCGGCGGTGTTCAGGAGTTGGGCGGTGGTGTCGCCTTTCGGGAAAAAGGTCTTGGCGAAATACAGGGAGAAAGCCGCGTAGACGTACCAGTCGTACCACTCGACCATGTTGCCGACCGATCCGCTGAAGATCGACTTGATACGGCTGGAGGTGGTGCGTCCTTTTGCCGGCGCAGTCGCCGACCCCAGAGGCAGGGAGTTGGAGTTATCCATTTAAGGATCCTTCATCTAATTGTTTTTGTGGAGCGCGCGGTAGCGCAGCCTGGCTGGGCTATAGCAGGAGCTGTGCCAAGCCGATGAAGGCCCGGTCTAGAAGGGTTTGCGGAAATTTTTGAGCGGAAAATTGCTGATGAATCAAGGGGGATGAGCGGAAAACCGCCGACGAAGATCGCTCCCACGCTCTGCGTGGGAGCGCATCCTGTGACGCTCCGCGTCACGATTTTAAGGGCGGACGCGGAGCGTCCAGAGCTGCATTCCCACGCGGAGCGTGGGAACGATCGGGTTAGAGGAACGTATCCCGCGCCAGGCCATGGCGCTGCATTTTTTCATTGAAGGTGCGCCGTGGCAGCTGCAGCTCGGCCAGCACCGCCTTGATATCGCCTTTGTGCCGGGTCAGCGCGGCTTTCAGGCAATGGGCTTCAAATGCTTCCTGCTGCGCCGCCAACGATTGCCCGGCTTCGATGCCTTCCGGCTCCGGTTCACCCAGCCCCAGCACCTGGCGTTCCGCGGCATTGGCCAGCTCCCGCACATTCCCCGGCCAGTCATGGCTGAGCAGGCGCCCCAGCGCGGGTCCGCTCAGCGGCGCGAAGTTGCGGCCCAGGCGCTCGGCGGCGCTTTGTGCAAAGTGCTCGAACAGCAGGGGAATGTCTTCCCGGCGTTCCCGCAGCGGTGGCAGGCGCAGTTGTGCGACGGTCAGGCGATAGGCCAAGTCCTCGCGAAAACGCCCGGCGCGAGCTTCGTCCAGCAGGTCGGGTTTGGTGGCGGCGATGATCCGCAAGTCCACCTTGATGCTTTGATTGGAACCGAGCCGTTCGAGTTTTTGCTCCTGCAACACCCGCAGCAATTTCACCTGCTGGGCCAGCGGCATGCTTTCGATCTCATCGAGAAACAGCGTGCCGCCATTGGCGTATTCCAGCTTGCCGATGCGCTTGCCCTGGGCGCCGGTGAACGCGCCACTTTCATGGCCGAACAGCTCGGCTTCAAACAGCTGCTCGGGAATCGCCGCGCAGTTCAGCGCCACAAACGGCTTCTTCGCCCGGGGGCCGAAATCATGCAGGCAACGGGCGACCAGCTCCTTGCCGCTGCCGGTTTCGCCGCGAATCAACACATTGACCGGCAAGCCGGCCAGGTCCAGGACTTGCCGGCGCAGGTTCTGCAAACCCCGGGACACCCCCAGCAGGCTCGATTCCAGTTGGGCACGGTGATCGGCCTGCTGATGCAAGCGGCGGTTTTCGAGCACCAGCCCGCGCTTGTCCAGCGCCCGGCGCAGGCTGCTGAGCAGGGCTTCGGGGCTGAAGGGTTTTTCGAGGAAGTCGTAGGCGCCGTCGCGCATGGCTTCGACGGCCATCGGCACATCGCCGTGGCCGGTGAGCAGAATCACCGGCAGGTCGGCGTCACGCCGCTGCACTTCAGCCAGCAACTCCAGGCCGCTGAGGCCGGGCATGCGCACGTCGCTCAGGATCACCCCGGGAAAGTCCCTCGGCAATTGCGCCAGGCATTCTTCGGCGCGGCCGAACAACTGCACCTCAAAGCCCGACAGGCTCAGCCATTGCTCGACGGCCGTGCGAATGCTGGCTTCGTCGTCGACCACAATCACCGCATTCAACATAGGTCTGGTGTCTCCAGCGCGATGGGCAAGGTCAGGGTAAAGATCGCCCCGTCACCTTGATTGCCGGCGCTCAGGCGCCCGCCAAGTTCGTGGACGATAGCGTACGACACGGCGAGCCCCAAGCCGAGCCCGTCGCCTACCGGCTTGGTGGTGAAGAACGGGTCGAACACGCTGTTGAGGTTTTCCTCGGCGATCCCGCCGCCGCTGTCGCTGACGGTCAGGTGCCATAGCTGCTGATCGGCGTGCAGACGGATCTCCAGGCGCTTGCGTGGCTTGTCGGCCATGGCGTCGAGGGCGTTGCGCAGCAGGTTGATCAGCACCTGTTCGAGGCGGATCGCGTCGCCGCGTACCCAGGCGGGGCGGGTCAGGTCCAGTACGGTGCCGATGGCTTCGTCCCGCAGGCGCGCATCGAGCAAGTGCAGGGATTGGTCCACCACCGTCGCCAGGTCGAGGCGTTCGCGCAGGCCGCTGGGGCTCTTGCGGGCGAAGGTCTTGAGGTGGCCGGTGAGCGCGGCCATGCGTGTGAGCATGTCGTCCAGCGGGGTCAGGGCCTGGTAGGCGTCGTCCACCCGGCCATGGTCCAGCAGCAGCCGCAGAGTCGCCAACTGCATGCGCTGGGCGGTCAATGGCTGGTTGATTTCGTGAGCGAGGGCGGCAGACATCTGCCCCAGCGCTGCCAGTTTGGCGGATTGCACCAGGCCATCCTGGGCGGTGCGCAGGGCGCGGGTGCGTTCTTCCACCAGTTGTTCAAGTTCTTCGCGGCTGCGCTGGCGCAGGCGGGCGAGGCGCCAGCGCTGGGTCAGGAACAGCACCAGGAACACCAGCGCCAGCCATGAACCAGCGGCGGCGAGGCCGGCGTTGCGTTGGTCTTCAAAGGCAAACTGTGGCTTGCGCAACAGGTGCAAGGTCCAGCCTTCGGCCTTCAGCGGCAGGGACTCCCAAATGTAATTGGCCTTGCCATCGGGGCCGTCGACGCGCATCAGGTGGCTGTTTTCGTCAAAGCGCTGCAAGGCTTCGGTGTCCAGCGGCAGCAATTGTTTCTTGTCGTATTGGCGGGTGGCCTTGAGTTCGGCGTGGTCGCTGTCCGACAACGGACGCAGCGCGCGGTAGCGCCAGCCCGGCTGATTGGCGATAAACACAATGCCCCGGGCATCGCTGACCAGCAGCAGGTCATTGCCCTGGGCCCACTCGCGCTCCAGTTCCGGGAACTCCAGCTTGACCACCATGGCACCGAGGAACTGTTCGTTCTCGCCGACCACCGCGCTGGAGAGGAAATACCCCGGAATCCCGGTGGTCACCCCCACTGCATAAAAACGCCCGGTGCCCTGGCTCAGGGTCTGGCTGAAGTACGGGCGAAACGCGTAGTTGTGCCCCACATAACTGCTGGGCAGGTTCCAGTTGCTGGCGGCCACGGCGAGGCCGTTGCGGTCCATCAGTTCCAGGGTCGAGGACTGGGCGGCGCCGTTGATGCGCTCCAGCTTGCGGTTGAGCAAATCCTGGGTGGCGGTGTCCAGCGGGCCCTTCAGGGCGCTGATCATTTCCGAGTCCAGGGCCAGCACGGCGGGCAGGGCGCGGTAACGTTCGATCAGGGTGTGCAGGGAGTTGCCATAAAGCATGAGCTGCTGATTGGCGCGGGCGGCGTCATCCACCAGGGCCAGGCGTTCGGCGTGGCGGGTGGCCAGGGCGGCAGCCAGCATCGCACCGGCGATGATCAGCAGGGAGTAGAAGGTCAAACGCAAAGGCCGGGGAATCGCGATCATTCGAGGATGAACAGTGCAATTGGGGGCGAGCACCATAGCATGAGGCGCATGGCTGTTGTGGCGAGGGAGCTTGCTCCCGCTGGGGCGCGTAGCGGCCCCAAAAAAATGGGAGCGCTGCGCACTGGAGCGGGAGCAAGCTCCCTCGCCACAGTGAGAGGTGCATGAAACAAAAAAGGCGACCGTAGTGGTCGCCTTTTATCCTTGCAGGGGAAATGCTTACTGCACTTCTACCGCCAGGCTTTCACTGATCTTTTTCTGCCAGATGGCAGGACCGGTGATGTGTACCGACTCGCCCTTGCTATCAACGGCAACGGTGACCGGCATGTCTTTCACGTCGAACTCGTAGATCGCTTCCATGCCCAGCTCGGCGAACGCCACGACGCGGGATTTCTTGATGGCCTGGGCCACCAGGTAAGCCGCGCCGCCCACTGCCATCAGGTAAACCGCCTTGTGGTCCTTGATCGCTTCGATAGCGGTCGGGCCGCGCTCGGATTTGCCGATCATGCCCAACAGGCCGGTTTGCTCGAGGATCTGGCGGGTGAACTTGTCCATCCGCGTGGCGGTGGTCGGACCGGCAGGCCCTACCACTTCTTCGCGCACCGGATCAACCGGGCCGACGTAGTAGATGAAGCGACCCTTGAGGTCCACCGGCAGGGTTTCGCCCTTGTTCAGCATCTCGACCATGCGCTTGTGCGCGGCGTCGCGACCGGTGAGCATCTTGCCGTTGAGCAGCACGGTTTCGCCCGGCTTCCAGCTCTGCACGTCTTCCGGGGTCAGGGTGTCGAGGTTGACGCGACGGGCCGACGGGCCGGCTTCCCAGACGATTTCCGGGTAGGCGTCCAGCGGTGGCGCTTCGAGCGATGCAGGGCCCGAACCGTCGAGCACGAAGTGCGCGTGACGGGTGGCGGCGCAGTTGGGGATCATGCACACCGGCAGCGAGGCCGCGTGGGTCGGGTAGTCCATGATTTTCACGTCGAGCACGGTGGTCAGGCCACCCAGGCCCTGGGCGCCGATGCCCAGTTGGTTGACCTTCTCGAACAGCTCCAGGCGCATCTCTTCGATACGGTTGGACGGGCCGCGCTTCTTCAGCTCGTGGATGTCGATGGATTCCATCAACACTTCCTTGGCCATTACCGCGGCTTTCTCGGCGGTGCCGCCGATGCCGATGCCAAGCATGCCCGGTGGGCACCAGCCGGCGCCCATGGTCGGAACGGTCTTGAGCACCCAGTCGACGATCGAGTCGGACGGGTTGAGCATGGCCATTTTCGACTTGTTCTCGGAACCACCGCCCTTGGCGGCCACGTCCACTTCCACGGTGTTACCCGGGACGATGGAGTAGTGGATCACGGCAGGGGTGTTGTCCTTGGTGTTTTTACGCGCACCGGCCGGGTCGGCGAGGATCGAAGCCCGCAGGACGTTTTCCGGCAGGTTGTAGGCCTGGCGCACGCCTTGGTTGATCATGTCGTCCAGGCTCATGGTGGCGCCATCCCAGCGCACGTCCATGCCTACACGTACAAATACGGTGACAATCCCGGTGTCCTGGCAGATCGGGCGGTGGCCGGTGGCACACATGCGCGAGTTGATCAGGATCTGAGCCATGGAGTCACGGGCCGCTGGCGATTCTTCGCGCAGGTAGGCCTCGTGCATCGCCTGGATGAAGTCAACGGGATGGTAGTAGGAAATGAATTGCAGGGCGTCGGCAACGCTCTGAATCAGGTCGTCTTGCTTGATCACGGTCATGAGTCGCGCTCCTCTATAAGGGAACATTCAATAAAGGTGGCGTCAGTGTTGCATCGGTCGGCTGAAGCCACCTTTCCAAGGCACGCCAAAGTGGTGCAGGCGCGACGCTAAAAAGGCGCGGCAGTATAACCCGCCACGGTGGCCGATACACCCGACTATGGTCAAACTCTACGGGGCGTGATTCCCTGTAGACGCCTTTTTGATCCGAGACCCTTGATGCCTGAACTTCACGTCGGTGAACGCCACTGGTCGGTAGCCGCCGGCAGCAACCTGCTGGATGCCCTGAACCAGGCGGGCGTGGCCGTGCCTTATAGTTGCCGCGCCGGCAGCTGCCGTGCCTGCCTGGTGCGTTGCCAGGGTGATATCCAGGACAACCAGCCGGATGCCCTGAGCCCGGCGCAGCGCCAGGATGGCTGGCGCCTGGCGTGCCAGTGCCAGGTCGCAGGTGACTTGCAGGTCGAAGCCTTCGACCCGCTGCGTGACGGGTTGCCGGCGACGGTGCTGAGCGTCGATTGGTTGACCCCGAGTGTACTGCGCTTGCGGCTGCAACCCGAACGCGGCTTGCGCTACCGGGCGGGGCAGCATCTGGTGTTGTGGGCCGGCAGCGTTGCGCGGCCTTATTCATTGGCCAGCCTGCCCCAGGAAGATCCGTTTCTCGAATTTCACATCGATTGCCGCCTGCCCGGCGAATTCAGCGACGCCGCCCGCCAATTCAAGGCCGGTGACAGCCTGCGCCTGGGCGAATTGCGGGGCGGCGCGTTGCAGTACGACCCCGACTGGCAATCGCGGCCGCTCTGGCTGCTGGCCTCGGGCACCGGACTCGGCCCGCTATGGGGCGTGTTGCGCGAGGCCTTGCGCCAGGATCACCAGGGCGCCATCCGGGTCATTCACCTGGCCCATGACGCGGGCGGTCATTACCTCGCCGGGCCATTGGCCCAGCTGGCTGGTGCGCATCCGAACGTGACCGTTGAGCTATGGACAGCGGCTGAGGTGACGCAGGCGTTGGCGCAACTGCGGCTTGTTTCCCGGCAAACTCTGGCTTTACTCTGCGGGCACCCGGCCAGTGTCGAGGCCTTTTCCAAGCGCCTGTTCCTGGCCGGACTGCCGCGCAATCAACTGCTGGCCGATGTGTTCCTGCCCCGTGGTTGAGCGCTGAATTTCCCAGCCGCGAGATTTGTCATGACCGATGCCATCCTGCAGCAACGCGAACGCGGATTGCTGATTTTGCAGCTCAACCGCCCGGACAAGAAAAATGCCCTGACCCGCGCCATGTACAGCCAATTGGCCGAGGCGCTGGAGCAGGCGGATGCCGATACCAGCGTGAATGCCGTGCTGATCCAGGGCAGCAGCGAGTGCTTCACCGCCGGTAACGATATTGGCGACTTCCTCGAACAACCGCCGGCGGATCTCGACAGCCTGGTCTTCAATTTCATGCGCAGCTTGCTCAACTGCCGCAAGCCGGTGATTGCGGCGGTGGCGGGCGTGGCGGTGGGAATTGGCACGACGCTGCTGCTGCA
Organism: Pseudomonas sp. C6002; assembly: GCF_013385805.1. Lineage (NCBI taxonomy): Bacteria > Pseudomonadati > Pseudomonadota > Gammaproteobacteria > Pseudomonadales > Pseudomonadaceae > Pseudomonas > Pseudomonas sp. C6002. The sequence continues at coordinate 30,744 of NZ_JACAPH010000033.1, forward strand.
TTGTGACCTGGTGTATGTCAGCCGGGATGCACGGTTGCGCATGCCGTTCGTCAACCTGGGGCTGTGTCCGGAGTTTGGGTCCAGCTTGATCCTGCCGCGCTTGCTGGGGCATGCCAAGGCGGCGGAGTTGCTGCTGTTGGGTGAAGGGTTTACCGGCGAACAGGCTGCCGCCTGGGGCATTGCCACCGAGGCATTGGGCAGCGGTGAATCGGCCCTGGCCAAGGCGCGGGAAATTGCTGGACGGTTTGAGACCCTGGCGCCGGGCGCGGTACAGGTCAGCAAGCATCTGATGAAAAGCGTTGATCGCGAGCAGTTGCGCAAGGTGATCGAGGAGGAGGGGGCGTTGTTTACCCAGAGGTTGAAGTCGCCGGAGGCGATTGCGGCGTTGTCGGGGTTTATCACTCGGAGATGAATGAGCGTTGACTGGTCGGCCGTCTTCGCGAGCAAGCCCGCTCCCACATTCGACCGTGTTTCTTCAGGATGTACGCGATCAAATGTGGGAGCGGGCTTGCTCGCGAATAGGCCAGTAAAGCCAACACACAAGCCAATTTGCAATGCAAAAAGCCCCGCCATTCACATGGCAGGGCTTTTGTTTTTCAGCGAGCGGTCAATCAGACCATTGGGTCGCCAACGTGCAGGATCTTCATGCCGTTGGTGCCGCCGATGGTGTGGTAGCTGTCGCCCTTGGTCAGGATGACCCAGTCGCCTTTCTCCACGACGCCGCGCTTGAGCAACTCGTCGATCGCGGCCTGGCTGACTTGCTCAGGCGGCAGCGATGCCGGGTCGAACGGTACGGTGTAGACGCCGCGGAACATGGCCGCACGGGCCTGGGTTTCGCGGTGCGGGGAGAACGCGTAGATCGGGATCGAGGAACGGATGCGCGACATGATCAACGGCGTGTAGCCACTTTCGGTCAGGGCGATGATCGCTTTCACACCCGGGAAGTGGTTGGCGGTGTACATGGCCGCCAGGGCGATGCTCTGGTCGCAGCTTTCGAAGACCTTGCCGATACGGTGGCTGGAGGTCTTGCTGGTCGGGTGCTTTTCAGCGCCGACGCAGATGCGTGCCATGGCCTGCACGGCTTCCAGCGGGTACGGGCCAGCCGCACTTTCAGCCGAAAGCATCACGGCGTCGGTGTAGTCGAGCACGGCGTTGGCCACGTCGGACACTTCGGCACGGGTTGGCATCGGGTTCTGGATCATCGACTCCATCATCTGGGTCGCAACGATCACCGCCTTGTTGTGGCGACGTGCGTGCAGGATGATTTTCTTCTGGATACCGATCAGCTCGGCGTCACCGATTTCCACACCCAGGTCGCCACGGGCAACCATCACGGCGTCGGAAGCCTTGATCAGGCCGTCGAGGGTTTCGTCATCGGCTACGGCTTCGGCGCGTTCGATCTTCGCCACCAGCCAGGCAGTGCCGCCGGCTTCGTCGCGCAGTTTACGGGCGTATTCCATGTCGGCGGCGTCGCGCGGGAAGGATACCGCGAGGTAGTCCACTTCCATTTCGGCGGCGAGCTTGATGTCGGCCTTGTCTTTTTCAGTCAGGGCCGGGGCAGTCAGGCCACCGCCGCGACGGTTGATGCCTTTGTGGTCCGACAGCGGGCCGCCGATGATCACGGTGCAATTCAGTTCGGTCGGGGTGGCGGTGTCGACGCGCATTACCACACGGCCGTCGTCCAGCAGCAGTTCGTCGCCGACGCCGCAGTCTTTCACCAGGTCCGGGTAGTCGATACCCACGACTTGCTGGTTGCCTTCGGTCAGGGGATGGCTGGTGGAGAAGGTGAACTGGTCACCGATCTTCAGCTCGATCCGCTTGTTGGCAAATTTGGCGATACGGATTTTCGGGCCTTGCAGGTCACCCAGCAACGCCACGAAGCGGCCATGCTTGGCGGCCAGGTCACGCACCAGCTTGGCGCGAGCCTTGTGCTCGTCCGGGGTGCCGTGGGAGAAGTTCAGACGGGCAACGTCCAGGCCAGCCAGAATCAGCTGTTCGAGGACTTCCGGCGAGTTACTGGCCGGGCCAAGGGTGGCGACGATTTTGGTACGACGGACGGACATGCACGGACTCCTGAGTTCAAGCGCTGGGGAAGGCTACTATGCTCTTTGGTTGTAGTCATTGTTCGTTTGCACTACTTATCGATGATTCGCTTGTTTTCACTCTGCATGAACAGATGAACAACCTTGAAGATTTTCGATGAAGGGTCGATACACTGCACAAGACAGGAGAACCCCCATGCGAATCGTGATCATTGCTGCCCTGGCCGTCAGTGTTGTCGGCTGCACCCGTTGGTCGATGGACCATCATTTGAACAATGCGTACCGCGCCTACGGTGTGGGCGATTGCCAGCGGGTCACCCTTGAGTTGTCCCAGGTCGACCGTGAAAGCCGTTCCCGGCGCTACGTGCAACCGGAAGTCTCGATGTTGCGCGGGCAGTGCCTGGAGCGCGAGAAGCTGTTTGTCGATGCGGCGCAAACCTATCAGTTCATCATCAGCCAGTACCCGGCGAGCGAGTACGCATTCCGTGCCCGTGCCCGTTTGGATACCCTGCAGCAACTGGGGCATTACCCCGGCGCGAGCGTTGCCCAGCCGCGGCCGGCGTCGTTGTGATGATATTTGTCATGCCATAGCTGGCTCGTTGCCAGTCTTGGGCTAATCTTTGAATGTCAGTTTGTATAAGTTTCTATTCAAACGGATGGCGTTCCCGGATTTGGCAGCTGTAAAAGTGGCAACCCGTTTGCGGTTGTCGCACCGATATCCGGGGAGAGCGGGCCCTCAGGCTCGTTTCGAATCACTGGAGCGGCCACATATATGGCCATTGGATGGCGACCTCATCATGTTTACTCACCGACGGATCGAGCGGCATCAGTTACCTTGCTTCCTTCAAGTGTTCAACCGCCTGACGGACAAGCCAATCGGCTATCTGGGCAATGTTTCCGAGCAGGGCCTGATGTTGATCAGCCAGTTACCCATGATGGTCGATGTGGAGTTCGAGCTGCGCTTGAAGATCCCCGGGCCTGAGGGTGAGGTGCAGGCGGTAGACCTCACGGCCACCTGCCTGTGGTGTCATGAGGATATAAACCCCCAGCATTACGATTCCGGGTTCAGCATATCCCAGGCCCCTGCCGAATATGGGGAGGTGATCAGCGCGCTGCTGGATTACTTCAGCTTTGATCCGTTGCAGGCCTCTGCCTAGGTGCTGCATCCGGCGTTCATAGCGCGCCGGCTTTTTTCCAGCCCAGGTAGCGGGTCACCAGGGCGGCGCCCAGGTCCGAAGGCAGTGTGTCCAGTACCGACAGCCCGTGGGCGTTCAAGCGGTCGTGGAGCTCGTCCCGGGTATTGAGATAGTTGATCGTGCCGCAGTAGGCCAGGGCTTCGGGCAGGGTTTGTACGGGAGCCTGGCGTAACTGGTCAAGGACCTCCTCCCGCAGGCTTGCGACCATTACCCGGTGCTGGCGGCTGATGCGCTTTACGGCGCTGAGTAACTCTTCATCTTCCTCATCCCGCAAATTGGTCACTACGATCACCAGCGAGCGACGTTTCTGCCGGGCCAGCAGTTGGCTGGCGGCCGCCTGGTAATCGGCCGTACGCCGGGACGTGTCCAGGTCATACACCGCATTCAGCAACAGGTTGAGCTGGCCACTGCCCTTGACCGGCGCCAGGTAGCGCGGCTGGTCGCAGGCAAAGGTGCACAGCCCTACGGCATCGCCCTGGCGCAAGGCTACATAACTGAGCAGCAGGCAGGCGTTGAGCGCGTGGTCGAAGTGCGACAGTTCGGCGTCCTGGCTGCGCATACGGCGGCCACAATCGAGCATGAACATAATCTGCTGGTCGCGCTCGTCCTGGTACTCCCTGGCAATGGGCGTGCGTTGCCGGGCGGTGGCTTTCCAGTCGATCTGGCGCAGGCTGTCACCTTCGCGAAACTCACGCAGCTGGTGAAACTCCAGGCCCAGCCCACGCCGTTGCCGCTGGCGTACGCCCAGCTGGTTGAGCCAGTTGTCCACCGCCAGCAACTGCGCACCATACAGGCGTGCGAAGTCCGGGTAGACCCGGGTGGCGTCGCTGACGTCGATCAGGCGCCGGGCCGACCATAGCCCCAGGGCGCTGGGCAGATGCACTTCACAGCGGGTAAAGCTGAAATGCCCGCGCCTTTGGGGCCTTAGCCGATAACCCAGTTCACTGTGCTCGCCGGGCCGCAGTTCGATGGACTGCGGCAGGTCCTCCACCGCCAAGCCGTCAGGCACATGATCGAATACCTGGACCGCCAACGGCTGGGGATAATCGTGCTCCAGGCTTACCCGCACTTCCCCCCAGCGCCCAAGTGCCAGGCTGCCGGGCATCTGCCGTCGCACGCGCGGGGACGGCCGGCGGCGCAGGCGGCTGGCATCCAGCAAGGCCAGCAGCAACAGGGCCAGCAGCAGGCCCCACGTCACTGAGTGCAGGGCGTCTGGCACCTTGACCTGTAGCGCCACCAGTGCGCCGAGCAGGATACTCAGGCCCAGCAGTACACCGAGCCAGGTCAACAGCAGGCGGGTTGGTCTCATGGGCGTCTCATTGGCGTGGCGCCGGGACCTGGTCCAGCAATTGCCGGAGCACCTGGTCGACTTCCAACCCGTCGATATCCAGCTCCGGGGCAATACGCACCCGATGGCGCAACACTGCCAGGGCGCAGCCCTTGATGTCGTCCGGGGTCACGAACTCGCCCCCGCGCAGCAAGGCCCGCGCCCGTGCACCGCGAACCAGGGCGATGGAGGCCCGGGGCCCGGCGCCGATGGTCAGGCCCGGCCAACTGCGCGTAGTGCGGGCCAGGCGCACGGCGTAGTCGAGCACCTGCTCATCCAGCGCCAACTCGCTGGCAATCTGTTGCAACAGCAGCACGTCTTCGGCTTGCAGCACCGTGCGCAGCGGCTGTACGTCGAGCATGTCGGCTCGGGACGAGCGGGTGACTTCGCGCACCATGTCCAGTTCCTGCTGTGCCTCGGGATAGTCCATGCGCACCTTGAGCATGAAACGGTCCAGTTCGGCTTCGGGCAACGGGTAAGTACCTTCCTGCTCGATGGGGTTCTGGGTGGCCAGTACCATGAACGGCTGGCCGATGGGCAGCGCCTCGCCTTCAAGGGTTACCTGGCGTTCCTGCATGGCTTCCAGCAACGCTGCCTGGGTTTTCGCCGGGGCACGGTTGATCTCGTCAGCCAACAGCAGGTTGGTGAACAACGGTCCCTTGCGCAGCTTGAACTGTTCGGTATGCAGGTCGTATACGGCATGGCCGGTCACGTCGCTGGGCATCAGGTCCGGGGTGAACTGGATGCGCGCGAACTCGCCTCCAAAACAGCGTGCCAGCGCGCGTACCAGCAAGGTCTTGCCCAGGCCGGGAACCCCTTCAAGCAACACATGGCCGCCCGCGATCAACGCCGTGAGCACGTCATCGATCACCGGGTCCTGACCGATAACCGCCTTGCGCAGTTCGACGCGCAAGGCCTGGGCCAGTTGGCTGGCGCGCTGAATCGGGTCAGTGGCGGGAAATTCGCTCATAGGGCATTCCTGAGGGTTTGCAGGCAGGCCACCTGGCGGCTGAAATCGGCGCTGGAGAGCCGTTTCGTCGCAGGTGGGCCAAGGGCCTGGCTGATAACAAGGGAGGGTTGGCGGGTCAGGCGTTCAAGCACCCGCAATTGTTCGGCTGTATCGAGGTGTTCGAACCCGGGATGACGGCGCCGAGCGGTGCGCTGGATGTCGCGCTGCAAAGCTTGCAGCAAGCTGTCTTGCCCGCTGCGGCGCAACAGGAAGTCGGCACTGGCGTTCAAGTGTTCCTGCAATTGCCGCCGTGCCTTGGGCGCCGGTTGCCGGATCGGACCCTGGCGCATGCTGGCGTGCCAGAGGCCCAGGGCGATCAGTGCGGCAAGTGCCACCAGTGCCTGGGGGAAGTAGCGCAACAACAGGCTGAACAGGTCCTCGACATCAGTGTTGAACAGCAGTGTGACCTGGGTGCCCTGGCTCAGGTACCAGAGCAGCCACGCGTTATCGTGCAGGCCGATGCCCGGGTTTTTCCACAGGTCGCTGTCGGTGACCACGGTCACACGCCCTTGCCCGAGGTTGACCTGCATCAGGTGCGTCGACCGGGCGCTGTTGGCCGAGAATTGTGCCAGGTGCCTGGGGTCGGTGAGGTTGAAGTCGGTGTCGAAGCTGAAATAGGCCGGCGCTGTTTCGTTGTCCACATAGAGTTTGGTCAGGTCCGGCGTTTTCTTTCTACGCGCGGGTGCCGGAGCGTCGAATTCTTCACTGAAGGATTGGTGTATCTGCACACGATCCAGCAACAGGTCGCCACTTTCACCGGTGTCCTCATCCCACAGCGCTTCGGCTACCAGCAGCAGATGGCCGCCAGCCCGGGTCCACTGCAGCAATTGATCAACCTGGGGCGGGCTCATGTTGCTGCGCTCGCCCAGCAACAGCAGGCTGTTGCCCTTGGGCGAAAGGCTGGCCAGCCGTTCGAGGCTGTTGGCATGTTCCACCACCAGGCCCTGCCGGCGCAGAAAGTGTTCAGCTGCCAGGTAGGGGTTGGCCAGGGCTTCGGGTGAAGGGCCGCGATCGACCACTTCCTGATAAGGAATCGCCTTGTGCCAGGCATAAAAACCGCCTGCTGCCAGCAAGCCCGCGACCAGCAGCCCGACCCACAGCAACGGCCGGTTCATTGCGCCGCTCCCGAACCGAACAGGGTTCGCCAATCGCTGCATAGCTGTTGTTGCACCAAGGCAGGCGGCAGGCGATGGCCATAGGCAAGGTTTTGCCAGTAATGGGTCAGCTCACCGCTGAATGCCAGCAGCTGCGGTTGTTGCAGTTGGCGGATACATTCCAGGACTTCACCTTCCGTGTCGGCACTTTTCAGCGGCAGGTTGAAGTCGTGCAGCAAGCGGCTGAGCAACCCACGGTAGAGCAGGCCGAGGGCTTCCCGGGGCTGTGTTGCCCACAGCTGTTCGGCGGCGCCTGCGATGTCTTCGGGCAAGGTGTCAGCCCCCAGTTCAAGGCCGAACAGCTGCGAAGGCACGGGTTTGGCAGCCTTGGGTTTGCGCGGGCTGCGGCGGCTGACAAAGGCATGCAGCCAGTCGCGGTAGCGCCAGATCACCAGTGCCAGGCCACCTGCCAGCAATCCCCAGAGCAGTACTTCAAGGCCCTTGGCGATGTGCTTGAACGAATCACTGTTGAGGTTTTTCAGCAATGCTTCCAGCCAGGCTGGCAGCTTGGCATCACCTGCCGCTTTGTTTTTGTCGGCTGCTTTATCCTCGCCGAAGCGGTAGCGAGTGAGCGTTTCCGGGTTCTTGAACGGTGGCTGCTCCAACAGCGTCTTGATCGAGTGACTGGCCGATTGTGTAGTCAGCGGCGTTTGGGGAACCGGTTCATCAGCCCATGCCGATGGGATCGGCGGAATCAGCGTCAGCCCGGCCACCAGCAACAGCAGCGACGCCACACCGCTCAGGCGCTGGCGCATTCGGCGGAACACCAGTTCCAGGTCCCAGGCTTCCAGCACCGTGCGGCGGTTCAGGTAAAGGCTGAAGCCACAGGCGACATAGATCGGCTCCCAGAACACCAGGATCAAGGCGTAGAACATGTTGGTCAGGTGCTCCAGCCAACGCCAGTCGTGGCCGGCGGTGAGCACCAGTTGCTGCCAATCCCAGTCGCGTTCGACCTCTTGCGGCAGGAAGAAATAGAACACGGCCATCAACCCGAACCACAGGGCGATTTCCAGGTGCACCCCGATCAGGGTCAGCCAGCGCGCGGCGCCTGCGTTGCGCTGCTGCAACACCCCGAGACGTTGTTGGCGCGCCTGGCCTTGCAGCCCTTCGAGCTGGACCACCGGCATCTCGAAGCTACGGCTGAGGCTGAAGCGCCGCCAGGTCAGGCTGGCCAGCAGTTGGCCCTTGAGCAGTTGCGGCGATTGGCGCAGCGCTTGTTTCAGGCTGGGTGTTTCGCCGAACAGGGCCTTGGACAGGATATACAGTGGCAGGCGGTCGAAGGCGGGTTTCAACCACCAGAACAGCAACAGCGCCGTGGTGGGGTGATTCCACAGCAGCACGCTGAACAGGGCGAAGACCGGCAAGGTCACGATGGCCCAACTGCTCATCAACAGCAGTCGATGTTCCCGGGCCAGCAGGATGCCGAGGTCCATGGCCTCCCAGGAGGTACGCGGGCGGATCACGACGCTGGCATCACTCAGGCGCATGGCGATTCCGTCCGGCAAACAGCAGGTAGGCCGCCATCAGCAACCACAGGGCGGTGCCGACCAGGTACTTGACCCACGGCGCCACGGCATTGGTGGACGACCAGTACGCCTCGATAAACGCGGCGATCAGCAGGAACACCATCACACCACAAATCATTTGCACACTTTTGCGCGCGGCCAGGCGCAGGGATTCGCCTCTGGTGAGGGGCCCCGGTGCAATCAGCGCCCAGCCCAGTTGCAGGCCAGCCGCGCCAGCCAGGGCAATTGCGCTGAGCTCGAAGGCGCCATGGCCGATGACAAATGACCAGAACGTTTGCCCGTAGCCGATTTGCGTCAGGTGCCCGGCAACGGCGCCAATGATCAGGCCATTGAAGAACAGGAAAAATACGCTGCCCAGGCCGAACAGCAACCCGGCGGCAAAGGTCTGGAAGGCGATACCGATGTTGTGCATCACGTAGTAGCCGAACATCATCCAGTCTTCGCTGGAAGCGCGCTCGGCTGCCCGGCCCAGGCGGCTGGCATCGGGGTTGTACATGGCCTGCATCTCGGCCACCTGCCGAGGGCTGACGATGCTGTAGATCAAGTCCGGAAACAGGTACACCAGCAAGGCAATGCCGAGCAGGCTGCCAAAGAACAGCAGGCCGGCAGCCAGCACAAATGGCCATTGCGCGCGAACCAGCCTGGGGAAATCGGCCAGCAGGAAGCTCAGCACGTTTGCCCCCATCCGGCTGCGATGACGATACAACTGTTGATGGCCGCGCAAGGCAAGCTGCTGCAACGGGTCCACCAGGTAGCTGCTGTAGCCGCGCTCCTGGGCCAGGGCCAGGTGCTGGCACAACTGCCGGTATTGATGAGGGAAGTCGACGAAGTCGGCGCCTTTGGCTTTGCCTTTCTCCAACTGCGTCAATTGCTCGGCAAAGGCTTGCCATTGTGGCTGATGGCGGCTTTCGAAAAGACTCTGTTTCATGCTGGCCCCAACAATCCGCGGGCCACACCGTTGAGTTCTGCCACGGCGCGGGCAGGGGAGACCTGCAGGGGCGTGGCCAGGATAGCGGCCAGTTCGTTGACCCGTTCGGCCGACAGTTCGCCCTGGCGTTCGGCGAAGCTGAGAATCGCCCGTTGTTCGTTCAGCTCAAGGGCGAACGGCAGGCGCAGCGCCGGGGCCTGGGGCACTTGCGGGCGGGAAAGCGGTTGTTCGCGGTAGATCACCAGAGTCCCGGCCGCCAGGTCGCCCAGGCGCTTGAAGTTGGGGTGTTGCAGGCAACTGATGGCGCCGAGGAAATAGCCGAAGGGCAGCATGTCGACAAAGCGCAGCAGGTTACGGATCAGCGAGGCGGACCAGCCGATGGGCGTGCCATCGTCCTGTACCACCCGCAGGCCCATGACCTGTTTGCCGGGCGAGCAGCCCTGGTTGAGCACTTCGAAAAGCACCATGTACCACCAACTGACGAGGAACAGCAGCAGCGAACCCAGGCCAATGCCCAGGTTGCCGAGAAAGGCCAATGCGATAAACAGGATGCCGAGAATCAGGCCGCGCAAACCCAGGTCGAAGGCAAAGGCCAGTGAGCGTACCAGCAGGCCGGCCGGGCGCAGGGGCAGGTCGATACCCTCCGGGGTCTCGATCTGGTAGCGGGTATCCAGTGGCGCAGGTGGCATCGCGGTCCTTGGCAGTGCGGCGCTGGCGCCTGGGCGGCAGCGGCGGGGTTGGAAAGACCGATGCTAGCAGTGTCGACGGTGGAAGCAACCACTCAACGATTTACTGAATATTTGTACAGGGAACACAGCGCTGGCCCCCGATGCCTGCAAGCGCCTAGACTTTGCCGGTCTTCAGCACAGGAATAGCCCGTGACCACCATTTTCTGGTACGACTATGAAACCACCGGCATCAATCCGCGTACCGACCGCCCGCTGCAGGTAGCCGGTATTCGCACCGACCTCGAGCTTAACGAGGTCGGGCCGCCGGTCAATCTCTACTGCCACCCCAGCGACGATATCCTGCCGCATCCGGCAGCGTGCGCGATCACTGGCATCACTCCCGGCGTGCTGGCGGAAAAAGGCCTGGCCGAAGCCGACTTCATGACCCGGGTGCACGCCGAGCTGGCCACCCCGGGCACTTGCGGGGCCGGCTACAACACCTTGCGTTTTGACGATGAGATGACGCGCTACAGCTTGTACCGCAATTTCTTCGATCCCTATGCCCGGGAATGGCAAGGCGGCAACAGCCGCTGGGACCTGATCGACGTGGTGCGCACTGCCTACGCCCTGCGCCCTGACGGGATCGTCTGGCCGGAACAGGACGGGCGCGTCACCCTCAAGCTTGAGCGGTTGACGGCCGCCAACGGCATCGACCACGGCCAGGCCCACGACGCCTTGTCCGATGTGCGCGCCACCATCGCCCTGGCCCGGTTGATCCGCGAGAAGCAACCCAAGCTCTATGACTGGCTGTTTCAACTGCGTAGCAAACAACGGGTCATGGACCAGGTGCGGTTGTTGCAGCCGATGGTGCATATTTCCGGTCGTTTTTCTGCCGAGCGTCATTACCTCGGGGTGGTGCTGCCGCTGGCGTGGCACCCGCGCAATCGCAATGCATTGATCGTCTGCGACCTGGGTCTCGATCCGCAAGGGCTGTTGGACGAGGACGCCGATACCTTGCGCCGGCGCTTATATACTCGCCGCGACGAGCTGGCCGAAGGTGAGTTGCCGGTACCGCTCAAGTTGCTGCACATCAATCGTTGCCCGGTGGTCGCACCGTTGAGCGTGCTTCGGCCGCAAGACCGCGAGCGTTTGCAGCTGGATATGGATGAGTGTGATGCGCGGGCCCTGCGGCTAAGCGACGCACAGGAACTATGGCGCGATAAACTGGCGGCGATTTACGCCGAGGAAGATTTTGCGCCAAGCGCCGATCCCGAGCAGCAGCTATACGATGGTTTTATCGGGGATCGTGATCGACGTTTATGTGAGCAAGTGAGAGTCGCCGAGCCGGCGCAACTAGCGCGCCAGCAATGGCCTTTCGATGATGAACGTTTGCCTGAATTATTATTTCGCTATCGTGCACGCAACTTTCCAGACACCTTGAATAGTGAAGAGCAACAACGCTGGAGAGTTTTCTGTCAGCAACGTTTGTCAGACCCTCAATGGGGCGCGCCAAACACCCTTGAGGGTTTTAAGCAGGCGTGTCTTGAGTTGGCTGTTAGTGCCACACCGTTTCAGCGCCAGGTGCTTGATGAATGGCAGGAGTATGTTGATGCCTTAGCGACTCGAATGAGTCTGTAATCAGCTTCCCGGTAAAATACGGACAATAAAAAACGCCAGCAAGCTGGCGTTTTTTATTGCGTTGCGTATCACGCAGCGTCCTGGCGAGGCTTAGCCCAGCAGGGTAGCCCAGCCTTCAACCACGTCGCCGCCCCACTTGGCTTTCCACTCTTTCAGAGTCTTGTGGTTGCCACCTTTGGTTTCAATCACTTCGCCGTTGTGCGGGTTTTTGTATTGTTTAACCTTGCGTGCACGCTTGGTGCCGGTAGTTTTTACGGCGCCACGTGGAGCCTTAACTTTCGAATCCGGATCCAGCAGCGCGATGATGTCACGCAGGGATTTGGAGTATTCGCCCATCAGGGTGCGCAATTTGCCTTCGAATTCCAGCTCGGTTTGCAGTTTGTCGTCTTGGGACAGGTTCTTCAAACGGGCTTGCAGCTCTTTGATAGCTTCTTCGGTGGCGCGATATTCGTTGATCAGGGACATGGGGACTACCTTATGCAGGGCGCTGGGTGAAAGGGGATAGTGGCTCAATAATAGTCAGACAGTTTGCCCAAGTAAACATTTAAGGCCGCATTTATGTAATTTACTTTGGTTGTTTGTGGCAAAAGCGTGGAATTGAGTTAATTAGTAAGGGGGATGGCCTAAAGATACTCTGGTTAAGTCTTGGCTTACTGCCGGAGTCCACGCGTTTGCACACATAGTGGGGAAAAACCTTACGCTATTAAGGGGCAGGGTTGACGCAGCCGATCAGAATAAGCGTTGAGGAATACTGCAGTTTTTCTGCGCAATCGCTAGAATGGCGGCCTTTGCGAAGTTCTGGAGTTTCCCCCTAATGCGCACTTTTCGGCTGGTGATTGCTTGCCCGGACCGGGTTGGCATCGTTGCCAAGGTCAGTAACTTTCTGGCTTCCCACAACGGTTGGATCACCGAAGCGAGCCATCACTCGGACAATCTCAGCGGCTGGTTTTTCATGCGTCACGAAATTCGTGCCGATACGCTGCCCTTTGGTCTAGAGGCATTTCGCGAGGCATTTGCGCCGATCGCTGAAGAGTTCTCGATGACCTGGCGCATCACCGACACGGAACAGAAAAAACGCGTGGTCCTGATGGCCAGTCGTGAGTCCCACTGCCTGGCAGACCTGCTGCACCGCTGGCACAGCGATGAACTGGACTGCGAAATCTCCTGCGTGATTTCCAACCATGACGACCTGCGCAGCATGGTCGAGTGGCATGGCATTCCGTACTACCACGTCCCGGTCAACCCGCAGGACAAGGAGCCGGCCTTTGCCGAGGTCTCGCGCCTGGTCAAGCAGCACGATGCGGACGTCGTGGTACTGGCGCGCTACATGCAGATTCTGCCGCCGGAGTTGTGCAGTGAATACGCTGGCAAGGTGATCAATATTCACCACAGTTTCCTGCCATCGTTTGTGGGTGCCAAGCCGTATCACCAGGCATCCCTGCGTGGCGTGAAGCTGATCGGTGCAACGTGCCACTACGTCACCGAAGAGTTGGACGCCGGTCCCATCATCGAGCAGGACGTGGTGCGTGTCAGCCATAGCGACAGCATCGAAGACATGGTCCGTTTTGGCCGTGACGTCGAGAAGATGGTGCTGGCTCGCGGCCTGCGCTATCACCTGGAAGACCGGGTACTGGTGCACGGCAACAAGACTGTCGTGTTCTGATTGAAGTGTTTTGATTGAAGAATGAAGGGCCTGGGCGTTAAATCGCTACAGGCCCTTTTTTTGAGCGCGGGTGAGGACTGGAGCATGAGCGATCCACTGGACAAGGCGACTTCCAAAGCCCCCGCGACGCTGGGAGAGGGTTGTTTGAGTCGATATGACCCGGATGACCTGAGCAGTGAGGACGGCACCGAGTTTCCAGGCGCCGCCGAGTTGTGGGAACAATTGCAGGACACATCCGAATTGCCTGAAGAAAAGGCGTCAGCGGCTGTGCAAGGCAGCCGCTGACCCGGCGGGATCAAATCCGGAAACTACCCACCAGTTGTTTCAAGCGCGCCGCTTGCTGTTCCAGGTCGGAACAGGCCCGCAAGGTTGATTGCAGGTTTTCCACACCTTCCTGATTGAGGGTGTTGATCTCGGTGATGTCCATGTTGATTGACTCCACCACCGAGGTCTGTTCCTCGGTAGCGGTGGCTACCGACTGGTTCATCCCGTCAATTTCGCCGATGCGCTGGGTCACGCTGTTCAGGCGCTCGCCCGCCAGGTTGGCGATTTCCACACTGTCCTGGCTGTGCCGCTGGCTTTCGCTCATGGTGCTGACCGAATCCCGGGCGCCGACTTGCAGCTCCTCGATCATCTTCTGCACCTGCTGCGCCGACTCCTGGGTGCGGTGCGCCAGGTTGCGCACTTCATCGGCCACCACCGCAAAGCCGCGCCCGGCTTCCCCGGCCCGTGCGGCTTCAATCGCCGCGTTGAGGGCCAGCAGGTTGGTTTGCTGGGAAATGCTGGTGATCACTTCCAGAATCTGCCCGATGTTCACTGTCTTGCTGTTAAGCGCTTCGATATTGGTGCTGGAGGCGCTGATCATCTGCGACAACTGGTTCATCGCCTTGATATTGCGTTCCACCACTTGCTGACCGTCTTCGGCCAAGTGCCGGGCATCGCTGGCCTGGTTGGAGGCCTGTGCGGCGTTGCGGGCGATTTCCTGGGCGGCGGCCCCCAGCTCGTTGATCGCGGCCGCGACGCTGTTGGTCCGGTTGGCCTGCTCGTCGGAATTGACCATCGAGGAATTGGAGGCGCTGACCACCCGCAGGGCCACTTCATTGACCTGCTCGGTGGCCGAGGAAACTTCGCGAATCGAGGTGTGAATCCGCTCCACGAAACGATTGAAAGCGCTGCCAAGCACGCCGAATTCGTCGTGGTTCTGGATGGTCAGGCGGCGGGTCAGGTCGCCTTCACCGTCGGCGATGTCTTCCATGGCGCGGGTCATGACGTGCAGTGGCTGCAGGAGGATGCGAATCAGCATGCCCAGCAGGGCGATGATGATGACCACGGCGATGATCGTGGCGATGATCGCCGAGGTGCGGAACTCACTGAGCATGGCGAAGGACTTGTCTTTATCCACCGACAGGCCGAGGTACCAGTTCACCGAGGGCAGGCCCTTGATCGGGGTAAAGGTGACGATACGTGTCTTGCCGTTTACCTCGACTTCACTGAAGTCGCTGCTGATCCTGGGGGTGTTGTTCGGATAGACGTCGGCCAGGGTTTTCATCACCAGGCCCTTGTCCGGGTGTACCAGCACTTTGCCGTCGGCACTGACCAGGAAGGCATAACCCATGCCGCCGAAGTTCAGGGCACCGATGTTGTCTACCAGGGTTTGCAGGCTCAGGTCGCCGCCCACCACGCCGACACTCTGGCCGGCCTTGGTGCTGGGGGTGGCGATGGAGATGATCAACTGGCCGGTGGCCGCGTCAATGTAGGGTTCGGTCAGGGTTGAGCCGTTGCTGCCCTGCGCGCCCTTGTACCAGGGGCGTACCCGTGGGTCGAAGCCGTCGGGCATCTTGGTATCGGGGCGGATGACGAATCCGCCCTTGCTGTCGCCAAGGTACGTGGCCATGAACGAGGACGTCAGGGCCTTCTGTTCCAGAAGGCTGGCGACGCTGGTTGAATCCGGGTTGATGGCGATGTTCTGTGCGGCGCTTTCTATCAGCACTATGCGCCCGGTAAGCCAGGTCTGGATGTTGCTGGCAGTGACATCGCCCATTTCATGCAGGTAGTTGTTCAGGTCGTCGCGAATCGCATTACGCTGCAAGTAGTCGTTGTAGAGGGTAAACAACGCAAAGGCGGCAATGACGACAAGAGCGGCGGCAAGCAGGATTTTATGGCTGAAACGCAGATTTTTATTCATGGCTTGTGGGGTCCGCTATGGTCTTAATATCCGATGCACGTCCTTCTGGGACGCGCGGAATGGCTGCGTCAAAAAAAGTGTGATATTTCCATCTGCTCCTGCAGGAATTATCCGGCCTGTTTTTCCAAGACTTTTTGGGTCTCTCGCTTTATCTGTATCGACCATTCAGCGCCAAAGATTAACCATGGGTGACAAAATGCCTGACTCCTCGCAACTCATTATTGGTGCAGATCTTCAGGGCCAGCCGATTGCCCAGTCGATGCGCCTGGCCAACCGCCACGGCTTGATCGCAGGCGCCACCGGCACCGGCAAGACCGTGACCTTGCAGCGCCTGGCGGAAGCTTTCAGCGACGCCGGGGTCGCGGTATTTGCCGCCGATATCAAGGGTGACCTGTGTGGCCTGGGCGCTGCGGCCAACCCTCAGGGCAAGGTCGCCGAGCGCATAGCCGGCATGCCTTTCCTTAATTACACGCCCAAGGCGTATCCGGTGACGTTGTGGGATATCCACGGCCAGTCCGGTCATCCGTTGCGCACCACCATGAGTGAAATGGGCCCGCTTTTGCTCGGCAGCCTGTTGGAGCTCACCGACAGCCAGCAATCGGCCCTCTACGCAGCCTTCAAGGTGGCCGATCGTGAAGGCCTGTTGTTGCTGGACCTCAAGGACCTCAAGGCGCTGCTGAACCATTTGCGCTATCACCCGGAGTTGCTCGGGGAAGACGCGGCCTTGATGACCACCGGTTCCAGCCAGGCGCTGTTGCGGCGCCTGGCGGTGCTGGAGCAGCAGGGTGCCGAAGCGTTGTTCGGCGAGCCGGCGCTGCAACTCGAAGACATCCTGCAACCGGCCAGTGACGGCCGCGGGCGTATTCATCTATTGGACGCCAGCCGGCTGGTGCATGAGGCGCCGAAGGTCTACGCGACCTTCCTGCTTTGGCTGTTGGCCGAACTGTTCGAGCAACTGCCGGAACGTGGCGATGCCGACAAGCCGCTGCTGGCGCTGTTTTTCGATGAGGCGCATCTGTTGTTTGCCGACACCCCCAAGGCCCTGCAGGATCGCCTGGAGCAAGTGGTGCGGCTGATTCGCTCGAAAGGCGTCGGTGTGTATTTCGTCACCCAGTCTCCCGGGGACTTGCCGGACACCGTGCTGGCGCAACTCGGCTTGCGCATCCAGCACGGGCTGCGGGCGTTCACCACCAAGGAGCAGAAGTCCCTGCGGGCGGTGGCCGATGGTTTCCGGCCCAATCCGGCATTTGATGCGCTGGCGGTGCTGACCGAGTTGGGTACAGGTGAGGCATTGGTGGGAACCTTGCAGGAAAAGGGGACGCCTGAAGTAGTCCAACGCGTACTGGTAGCACCGCCGCAATCGCGGATCGGGCCACTGAGCGAAGCTGAGCGGGCAGCACTGATTGCCAGTTCGCCATTGCAGGGGCGTTATGACAAGCCGATTGACCGTGAGTCGGCGTACGAAGTGTTGATGGCGCGCAAGGACTTGGGCCCGCAAGAGGATTCGACGCCCGCCGCTGAAGAGCCAAGCTTTACCGACAAGGCCGGTGCTTTCCTCGGTACTACGGCAGGCAAGGCACTGAAATCGGCGATGCAACAGGCGGCCAATCAGATGGGCCGGCAGTTGGTGCGCGGGTTACTGGGGTCTTTGTTAGGCGGCAGCAAACGTAAATAACGATGGGATCAAATGTGGGAGCGGGCTTGCTCGCGAAAGCGGTGGATCAGTCAATATATCCAGTGACTGACACGCCACCTTCGCGAGCAAGCCCGCTCCCACACTTGGTTCTACGCCGGTCTCAGGTTTTGGGTTTGGCGTGAGCGGCCAGCCGCTCCAGCGCAGCGCGTAAATTCGGATCGGTAATCCCGTCTGCCGTGGCCTGAATGGTTTCGGCGGCGATTTCCGACAAATCCATCGTATGCCCCACCGCGCCTTGCGGCACGGTCGGCGGTTGCACCTTGAACTGGATGCGCGTCAGGCTGGCGAATTCGTCGAAGGCCATCAATTGGCGCTGCAAACGTTTCTGCTGGTAGCGCAGGCGCGTCGCCCAATGGCCGTCGGTGACGATCAGCAGCAGATTGCCCTCGCGCCACGAGGCCACATGGCAGTGTTCGCGGGCGGCGGGCTGCAGTTGGCTTTCTACCAGGCGTTGCAGATGACCAAGGCGTTGCGCATGGCCGAAGATGGCTTTTAAAGGCTTGGCTTCGCGAAGCAACACGGCGGGAGCTCGGGCCGTAAGAGGGCGAAATGCCATGACTAGACACCTTAAGTAACAGAGAGGCCATGGTAGCAGAAAGCGTCTGCGACACCGCCGCCATTGCATTACCGGCAGTTTATCCATTAAATCAACGAGTAACTTATTACCCGAATGGGTTGAAGTTCAGCAAAAAGCCCTTATTTTAAACAAGCCCTCCAAGAGCGCCGTGCCAGCATCGTGGAATAACGCCACTTTCCTCACCCACGTTTCCGGGTAGAATGCTCGTTCGCATGCGGCCGTGAGGGCTGCTCGGGCGACTCACGGGGCGCCCTCCATCCCTATGTGTGGAAGAACCTGCCGATATGTTTGCGCCTTTGTTAAAGAAACTTTTTGGAAGCAAGAATGAGCGCGAAGTCAAACGCATGCTCAAGACGGTGCAGCTGGTCAATGCCTTCGAAGAGCAGATGGTTGCCCTTTCGGACGAGCAATTGCGCGCCAAGACCGAAGAGTTCAAGGCCCGCATAGCCAAAGGTGAAACCCTCGACAAGCTGCTTCCCGAAGCCTTTGCGGTCGCCCGCGAAGCCGGTAAGCGTGTCATGGGCATGCGCCACTTCGACGTCCAGTTGATCGGCGGCATGACCTTGCATGAAGGCATGATTGCCGAAATGCGTACCGGTGAAGGCAAGACCCTGGTGGCAACTCTGGGCGTTTACCTCAACGCACTGTCCGGCAAGGGCGTGCACGTTGTGACGGTGAACGACTACCTGGCCCGCCGGGATGCCAACTGGATGCGTCCGCTGTACGAATTCCTCGGCCTGACCGTCGGCGTTGTCACGCCGTTCCAGCCGCCGGAAGAGAAGCGCGCCGCCTATGCTGCCGACATCACCTACGGTACCAACAACGAATTCGGTTTCGACTACCTGCGCGACAACATGGCGTTCAGCATGGAAGAAAAATTCCAGCGCGAACTCAATTTTGCCGTGATCGACGAAGTCGACTCCATCCTGATCGACGAAGCCCGTACCCCGCTGATCATTTCCGGCCAGGCCGAGGACAGCTCGCGCCTGTACACCGAGATCAACAAGCTGATCCCGCGCCTTGAGCAACACATCGAGGAAGTGGAAGGCGTGGTGACCAAAGAAGGTCACTTCACCATCGACGAGAAGACCCGCCAGGTCGAACTCAACGAAGCCGGTCACCAGTTCGTCGAAGACATGCTGACCCAGATCGGCCTGCTGGCCGAAGGCGAGAGCCTGTACTCGGCGCACAACCTGGGCCTGTTGACCCACGTATATGCGGGCCTGCGTGCTCACAAGCTGTTCCATCGCAACGTTGAATACATCGTGCAGGACGGCCAGGTCGTACTGGTCGACGAACACACCGGTCGTACCATGCCGGGTCGCCGTTTGTCGGAAGGCCTGCACCAGGCGATCGAAGCCAAGGAAGCCCTGAACATCCAGGCTGAAAGCCAGACCCTGGCCTCGACCACCTTCCAGAACTACTTCCGTCTGTACAACAAACTGTCCGGCATGACCGGTACAGCCGACACCGAAGCGTTCGAATTCCACCAGATCTACGGTCTGTCGGTGATGGTTATCCCGCCGAACAAGCCGCTGGCGCGTAAAGACTTCAACGACCTGGTGTTCCTGACCGCCGACGAGAAATACGCTGCAATCGTCGCCGACATCAAGGAATGCATGGCCCAGGGCCGTCCAGTGCTGGTGGGTACTGCCACCATCGAAACTTCCGAGCACATGTCCAGCTTGCTGGCCAAGGAAGGCATCGAGCACAAGGTCCTCAACGCCAAGTTCCACGAAAAAGAAGCCGAGATCATTGCCCAGGCCGGTCGCCCGGGCGCACTGACCATCGCCACCAACATGGCCGGTCGTGGTACCGACATCCTGTTGGGCGGTAACTGGGAAGTGGAAGTTGCGTCCCTGGACAACCCGACCCCTGAGCAGATCGCGCAGATCAAGGCCGACTGGCAGAAGCGCCACCAGCAAGTGCTGGAGTCCGGCGGCTTGCAGGTGATCGCGTCCGAGCGTCACGAATCGCGCCGTATCGACAACCAGCTGCGTGGTCGTGCCGGTCGTCAGGGTGACGCCGGTTCCAGCCGTTTCTACCTGTCCCTGGAAGACAGCCTGATGCGCATCTTCGCCTCGGATCGGGTGAAGAACTTCATGAAAGCCCTGGGCATGCAGTCCGGTGAGGCGATTGAACACCGCATGGTGACCAACGCCATCGAGAAGGCCCAGCGCAAGGTAGAAGGCCGTAACTTCGACATTCGTAAGCAACTGCTCGAGTTCGATGACGTCAACAACGAACAGCGTAAAGTGATTTATCACATGCGTAACAGTTTGTTGGCCGCCACCAACATCGGCGAGACCATTGCCGATTTCCGCCAGGACGTGCTCAACGCCACCGTCAGCGCCCATATTCCGCCACAGTCCCTGCCTGAGCAGTGGGATGTTGCCGGCCTGGAAGCTGCGTTGAAGAGCGACTTCGGTGTCGACTTGCCGGTCCAGCAATGGCTCGACGAAGACGACCACCTGTACGAAGAAACCCTGCGCGAGAAGCTCATGACCGAGCTGCTGGCCGCTTACAACGAGAAAGAAGAGCAGGCGAGTGCCGAAGCACTGCGCACCTTCGAGAAGCAAATCGTACTGCGTGTGCTGGACGACCTGTGGAAAGACCACCTGTCGACCATGGACCACCTGCGTCACGGCATCCACTTGCGTGGCTACGCCCAGAAGAACCCGAAGCAGGAGTACAAGCGCGAGTCGTTCACGCTGTTCTCCGAACTGCTGGATTCGATCAAGCGCGATTCGATTCGTGTGCTGTCCCACGTTCAGGTGCGTCGCGAAGACCCGATCGAGGAAGAAGCCCGCCTGCGTCAGGAAGCTGAGGCACTGGCTGCGCGCATGCAGTTCCAGCACGACGAAGCGCCTGGTCTTGAGGCTCCGGAAGTATTGGGTGAAGAGGTCGATGTGGCCCTGGCCCAGGCCCCGGTGCGCAACGAACAGAAGCTGGGCCGCAACGAACTGTGCTGGTGCGGTTCGGGCAAGAAGTTCAAGCACTGCCACGGCGAAATCAACTAAGATTTTCGCCTGACGCTGCAACACCCCCGCGCCGCGACCGGCATCAGCCGTCGCGGCGTTTTGCCATTTCGTCACCGTCGATAGCGACGGGGTACACACCCAATATTTTTAGGAGCGCATTCATGGCTGTTGGTCTTGGTCCTTTGCCCACGTTGCACCCGGTTGCCGGGTTTGAACTCGGTATCGCTTCGGCGGGCATCAAGCGCCCGGGGCGCAAGGATGTGGTGGTGATGCGCTGTGCCGAAGGCTCGACCGTCGCGGGTGTGTTCACCCTGAACGCGTTTTGCGCCGCGCCCGTGATTCTGGCCAGGCAGCGTGTCGAAGGCCCGGTGCGTTACCTGTTGACCAACACCGGCAATGCCAACGCCGGGACCGGCGAGCCTGGCCTGGCCGCCGCTGCCCGCACCTGCGCCAAGCTGGCGGAGCTGACCGGCGTAGACGCCAGCCAGGTGCTGCCGTACTCCACCGGTGTGATCGGTGAGCCGCTGCCGGTAGAGAAAATCGAAGGCGCGCTGCAAGCAGCGCTGGATGACCTGTCGGTGGATAACTGGGCGGCTGCGGCTACCGGGATCATGACCACCGATACTCTGCCAAAAGGCGCCAGCCGTCAGTTTGTGCACGAAGGCGTGACCGTTACCGTCACGGGCATCAGCAAAGGCGCCGGCATGATTCGCCCGAACATGGCGACCATGCTGGGCTATATCGCCACCGACGCCAAAGTCTCCCGTGACGTGCTGCAAAACCTGATGCTCGACGGCGCCAACAAGTCCTTCAACCGCATCACCATCGACGGCGACACCTCGACCAACGATTGCTGCATGTTGATCGCCACCGGCCAGGCTGACCTGCCGGAAATCACCTCGTCCAACGGCGCGTATTTCGCCGCGTTGAAGCAGGCGGTGTTCGAAGTGTGCATGGACGTGGCCCAGGCCATCGTGCGCGACGGCGAAGGCGCCACCAAGTTTGTGACGGTTGAAGTCAACGGCGGCGGTAATCACCAGGAATGCCTGGATGTCGGTTACACCGTGGCTCACTCGCCGCTGATCAAGACCGCACTGTTTGCCTCCGACCCGAACTGGGGCCGTATCCTGGCCGCTGTGGGCCGTGCCGGCGTGCCGAACCTGGACGTGAGCAAGATCGACGTGTTCCTCGGCGAAGTGTGCATCGCCAGCCGTGGCGCCCGGGCCGAGACGTACACCGAAGCCCAGGGTTCGGCGGTGATGCAGCAGGAAGAAATCACCATCCGTATCGAATTGGGTCGCGGTGAGTGCAGCGAAACCATCTGGACCACCGACCTATCCCACGAGTACGTGAAGATCAACGCGGAATACCGCACCTGATACCAGGCAGGTCTTCAAACCGATTCAGAGGAAAT
This sequence comes from Pseudomonas sp. C6002, assembly GCF_013385805.1. Taxonomy (NCBI): domain Bacteria; kingdom Pseudomonadati; phylum Pseudomonadota; class Gammaproteobacteria; order Pseudomonadales; family Pseudomonadaceae; genus Pseudomonas; species Pseudomonas sp. C6002. The sequence continues at coordinate 52,748 of NZ_JACAPH010000033.1, forward strand.
AGTGCGGTGAAACGAGTTCATGTAGCAGCAGCGGTCATCCGGGGGGTCGACGGCAGGATTCTGCTGGCGCGCCGCGCCGATACCCAGCATCAGGGCGGCCTCTGGGAGTTTCCCGGTGGCAAGGTGGAGGCCGATGAGTCGGTCGCTACCGCGCTGTCCCGTGAATTGCAGGAGGAGCTGGGCATCCAGGTCACGGCGGCTCGCCCGTTGATCAAGGTGCAGCATGATTACCCGGACAAACAGGTGTTGCTGGATGTCTGGGAAGTCTCGGCCTTTACCGGCGAGCCCCACGGTGCCGAAGGCCAACCCCTTGAGTGGGTGACCCAGCGGGACCTGCCGAACTATGAGTTTCCGGCAGCCAATGCGCCGATCGTTGCGGCGGCGCGTTTGCCGGCTGACTACTTGATCACTCCGGGCGAGCTGGAGACACCCGTCCTGCTGCGCGGTATTCAAAAAGCCATCGCTGGTGGCATCAAGCTGGTTCAGCTGCGTGCCCCCAACGGTTACGACCCCAAGTACCGTGACCTGGCGGTGGACGCCGTGGGCCTGTGTGCGGGCAAGGCGCAACTGATGCTCAAGGGGCCGTTTGAATGGCTGGGGGATTTTCCCGCGGCCGGCTGGCATATGACCTCGGCGCAACTGCGCAAGTACGCCAGCAAGGGACGTCCTTTGCCGAAGGATCGCTGGTTGGCGGCGTCTTGCCACAATGCTGAGGAATTAGCCTTGGCGGAGTTGATGGACGTGGATTTCGTCACCTTGTCGCCGGTGCAGCCGACCCAGACTCATCCTGATGCCGAGCCGTTGGGCTGGGAGCAGGCACAGCAGTTGATCAGTGGGTTCAGCAAACCGGTGTTCTTGCTCGGTGGGGTGGGTCCTGCTGAGCGGGAAAAGGCCTGGGAGGCTGGTGCTCAAGGTGTGGCGGGGATTCGGGCGTTCTGGCCTGAGGTTTAGGCATAACCCTGGCGAGTGGCCAGGGTAGCTGTTGTGGCGAGGGAGCAAGCTCCCTCGCCACAGGTTGCAATCGGTCAGTAAGCATCAGTGCGGCTTTGCCGCCGCCTGCCACAAGATCTCTGCAACGCCCTGGCGCTTGGCAATCACCCTGGCTGCCACAAAGAGCAAGTCCGACAGCCGGTTGATGTACGCCAACCCGACGCCTTCCAGCGGTTCCTGCGCATTCAGGTGCTGACACCGGCGCTCCGCACTGCGAGCCAGGCTTCGGCATACATGGGCCTGGGCAATCAACGCCGAACCACCCGGCAGAATGAAGTTCTCCAGCGGCCCGACCTCTTCATTCCAGCGATCGATCGCCGCCTCAAGGCGGTCGACTTCCGCCGCGTTCAGCGCCTTGTACACCGGCATCGCCAATTCGCCGCCCAGGTCAAACAGACGATGCTGGCAAGGTGTCAGCACCTCGATCACATCCTTCAACGCTGGATGCTGCCCGCTTTGTTCCTCCAATCCCGCCAGCAACAAACCCAACTGGCTGTTCAGCGCATCCACCTCGCCAATCGCCTCCACCCGTGGATGGTCCTTGGGCACGCGGCGGCCGTCGCCCAGGCCGGTTTCGCCCTTGTCGCCGGTACGGGTGTAAATTTTCGACAGGCGAAAGCCCATGGTTAGCGCTCCAGTTGAGTGAGTTCGTTGGGTGGCAATTGGCTGCCCGCCAGGGGCAGGCGCAAGGTGAAGCAGGTACCCTGGCCAAGGGTCGAATGCACTTCCATCTGCCCCTTGTGATTGTTGGTGATGATGAAATACGAAACCGACAACCCAAGCCCGGTGCCCTGGCCGATTTCCTTGGTGGTGAAGAACGGCTCAAACGTGCGTTTGCGCACGTTCTCGCTCATACCGATGCCGTTGTCTTCCACCTGGATTTCTGCCCACGGCGGGTTGAGCCGGGTGCGCAGGATGATCCGGCCGGGCTCGCTGCCGTCTTCGCGCTGATGAATCGCCTGGGCGGCGTTTTTCAGCAGGTTGAGCAGTACTTGCTCCAGTTCGTTGGCGGTGCCGGGTACCGGGCCCAGTTGCGGGTCGAACTGGCGGATGATCGCCTGGCCCTTGAAGTCGAAGCCGACGGTGAGGTCGAAGTCGTTGCCGGCAATTTCCACGGCCTGGTCGATCAAGGCCGGCAAGTCGCACGGCGCCATCTGCCGGTTGCTGCGGCGGCTGAAGCTGAGCATGTGGGTGACGATTTTCGCCGCCCGGGCGCCAGCCTGCTGGATGCCGTCGAGCAACTGTGGCACTTCGCGGCTTTGCAGGTAGCGGTTGACCGAGTCCAGGTCGATGCCCGCCTGTTCGGCGTGCTCGAGGTTTTTCGGCAGTTCGTTGGACAACCGGCGGCGAATGTTCTGCACGTTATGCAGGATCGCTCCCAACGGGTTGTTGATTTCGTGCGCCATGCCGGCGGCCAGGCCACCGACCGAGAGCATTTTCTCTGACTGCACCATCATTTCTTCCAGGGACAGGCGCTGGGTGATGTCGTCGATCCGGATCACCACGCCGCGTCCGGCACCGCCCATCAACGGATAGAAGGTCAGGGCGTAGTGCTTGGGTTCGTCATCCTTGACCCAGGTAACGCGCTCGATCCGCTCCACGGTGTGTTGCTCGACCGTGGCCTTGATCTGCGGCAGGAACGGCTTGAGCGGCTGGAAGGCGAGGAAGATCGGCTGGTTCAGTGCCTCGTCCAGGCGGGTCCCGGAAAGTGCGCTGGCTTCCTGGTTCCATTGGGTGACGTAGAGCTGTTCGTCGAGGGCGATCAGTGCCGAGGGCATCGAGTCGATGATGCTGTTGAGGTAGTTCTGGAAGCCGGTGAGCTTTTTCTCGATCTTGCTGCGCACCTGCACTTCCAGTTCCAGCTTGCGGTTGGTGTGGCGGGTTTCTTCCGCCAGGCCCTGGGCTTGATCGTAGGCGGCCTGGGAATCGTCTCGCGCGCGCTTGAGTTGCTGCTCACGGGCTTCAATGCGCGAAAGCATGGTGTTGAAAGCTTCGGCGAGGCTGCCGATTTCATCATGGTTGCCGCGACCGGCGCGCAGGGCGTAGTTCTCTTCCCGGGTGACCTGGCGCGACAATTCTTCCAGTTCATGGATCGGCCGGGTAATCAGGCGCTTGATCTGCCGGGCGATCACCAGCCACAGCAGCACGCTGAAGATCAGGATACCCAGGCTGGCGGTGAAGGTACCGGTATAGAAAGCCACCGGCAGTTCGCTGCTGGCCACCAGCAACAAGTGCCCGGACGGTTTGCCGGCACGGGGTAGGGTGATCACCTGGTTGCTGCGAAATTCGGTGGTACGCCAGGTTTCAATGTCCCGGAAATTATCTGGCAGGTGCAGGCGATTGGCATGTTGCAGCTGGGCCAGGCGCGTGCCATCTCCGTCGTATAAGGCCGCGGCCCGCAATGGCGAGTAGCTGGTCAGTTCATCCAGCAGGGTTTGCGCCTTGAGCGGTGAGTCCAGTGACTCGGCGGCGAGCGACGGGTTGGACACCAGCCGACCGATGGCCTGCAAGGCCTGGGGCGCCATGCTTTCCTGGGAGATCCAGTAGGCGGCGCTGATAAAGGTCAGGTTGGCCACCAGCAAGACGGTGGTCAACAAAACCAGCAGGGCCGCCAGCAGTTTCTGCCCAACCGGTAGATTTTCGAGACGCTGGCGCAGTGGCATCAAGGTTTTCGCTGCAAAGGAACAAGCAGGCAGGGTAGCGCGTGCTTCAGTCGCTGGGCAATCCGCGTGCAGACAGTTGCCGTACCAGGCGCGCCTGGAGTTGTTGCAGGTGCGGCAAGCTCAGTTGGTGGCGGGCGGCCGCCTGGCAGGCATAGCCCAGCAAATAGCTGATTTCGGTGCGTCGGGCACTGGCCACGTCCTGGTACATCGAGGAGTAATTGGCCGCCGTGGCCTGGATTACCCGTTCCACTTCGCTGTGCAAATCCTCTGCGGCAGCGGGTTGGCCGCAGCATTCCAGCAGGTCGGCGAGTTCGGCGCACAGGGTGGCCACTTCGCACTGATGGGCTTGCAGCTCGCCATTGCGACACTGGTAAAGCACGGTCAGCGGGTTGATGGCGCAGTTCAGGGCCAGTTTGCGCCACAGGCGGGTGAGGATGTCGGTGCTCCACTCATGGGGAATGCCGGCGGCTTGCAGGTCATCCAGCCACAGCGGCGGAGTAGGGTGCCGAGCATCCCCCAGCCAGGTGTAGCCATGGCCGGCAAACACTACTCGCCAGTCACTCTCGCGAAACGCGCCTTCGGTGCTGGAGGCGAAGATGCAGCGTGCCTGGGGCAGTTGGGCGGCGACTGCGTCCTGGCTGCCCAGCCCGTTTTGCAACAGGATCAGTTCGGCGTCCGGCACCAGTCGATGTTCCAGCTGTGCGACGGCTTCCTGGGCGTCGTAGGCCTTGCACGCCACCAGCAGGCGATGAATTGGCCCAGGGCTGTCGGAGGTTTCGCCGACGACCGGGTAGGTGTGAGCCACGCCTTGCTCGACCAGGGTCAGGCCATTGGCCGTCTGATAACTCGCCAACCGCCCGGGATCCCGCAGGATCAGGCGCACGGGCAGACCGGCGCGGGCCAGGCGGGCGGCCCACAGTGTTCCGAGGCTGCCGGCGCCGAGGACGTGCCAGGTGGTCGACATCAGTTTTTACTCCGTAAGGCTGCCCGCAGTGAACGAGGCGAAAGAACCGCTATAATGCCCGGGCATTTTAGCCCGGGCGTGCTCCATCTCTACTGAGCCGCGCCCCTTTTTTATTGGAGAAATTACATGCCGTCGTTCGACGTGGTATCCGAACTGGACAAACATGAAGTCACCAACGCCGTCGAGAACGCCGTCAAGGAGCTGGATCGCCGCTATGACTTGAAGGGCAAGGGCAGCTTCGAGTTCAAGGAAAAGGAGCTGACCGTCAACCTGACCGCGGAAGCCGACTTCCAGCTGGAAGCGATGATTGAGATCCTCAAGCTGTCTCTGGTCAAGCGCAAGATCGATGCACAGTGCCTTGAAATCAAGGATGCCTATGCGTCCGGCAAGCTGATGAAGCAGGAAGCCGTGCTCAAGGAAGGCATCGACAAGGAGCTGGCGAAGAAAATCGTCGCTCACGTCAAGGACGCCAAGCTCAAGGTCCAGGCCTCCATCCAGGGCGAGCAGGTACGTATCACCGGTAAGAAGCGTGACGACTTGCAAGAGGCCATTGCTGCCCTGCGCGCCAAGACCTTCGACATGCCGCTGCAGTTCAATAACTTCCGCGACTGATAGCACTTTGGGGAACCTGTGGGCGTTTTTGACGTCCCACGCCCAGAACCTGCAGAAACGATTGAGCCCTTCGGGGCTCATTTGTTATGTGGGGATTGATAAGGCCGCACATCCGGCAAACAGGAGAATGTAGATGGATTTGAACGCTGAAGTGGATCACTTGATCAAGACCTCGGAGTCGTGGTTACCGATGATCATGGAATACGGCAGCCGATTTTTGCTGGCCGTGGTCACCCTGGCCATTGGTTGGTGGCTGATCAACGTCTTGACCCACCGGGTAGGGCGTTTGCTGGCGTTGCGTAATGCTGACCTGGCGCTGCAACACTTCATTACCAGCCTTGCGAACATTGCGCTCAAGGTCATGCTGGTGGTCAACGTGGCCTCGATGATCGGCGTCGCAACCACCTCGTTCGTTGCCGCGATCGGCGCCGCCACCCTGGCCATCGGCCTGGCATTGCAAGGCAGCCTGGCGAACTTCGCCGGCGGCGTGCTGATTCTGTTGTTCCGTCCGTTCCGCATTGGTGACTGGATCGAAGCCCAGGGCACTTCCGGTACCGTCGACAGCATCCAGATCTTCCACACCGTGTTGCGCACCGGCGACAACAAGACGGTGATCATCCCGAACGGCAGCCTGTCCAACGGCCTCATTACCAACACCAATCGTCAGCCGACCCGCAAGGTGGTGTTTGACGTGGGTGTCGACTATGAAGCCGACCTGCAGAAAGCACGTGAAGTGCTGCTGGAACTGGCCAAGGATCCACGTGTATTGGCTGATCCTGCGCCGGCAGCGGTAGTTTCGACCTTGGGCGACAGTTCGATCACGGTATCCCTGCGAGTCTGGACCAAGACTTCGGATTACTGGGATGTGATGTTCATGTTCAATGAACTGGCACGTGACCGTTTGAAAGCGGCGGGTATTGATATTCCGTTTCCACAACGGGTTATTCGCGTCATGCAGGAGAGTGCTGGGAAGTAATAGTGTGACTGGATGATTAAACCTGGCCGATGTGTCAGGTTTGTTACGCAGGATTAAACTAGATAGTTAGCTTGCTAGTTATCCGGTTGTTGAGATTAAGTTGCAATAAAAAAGCCGCTCACTTGCGAACAAGTGAGCGGCTTTTTAGTTAGGGCCGAAACCCTAAGTCATCGTTGTAATCAAACTGCCAATTACAAGATGTTCAGCGGGTATTGCGCGATCAGACGCAGTTCGTCGATGGACGCCGAACCGTAGTACACACCATCGCTGGAGCGATAAGTGGCTTGACGCACGCGCAGGCTCAGGTCTTTTGCCGGGCCGCTCTGGATCACGTACTTGGCTTCGATGTCACGTTCCCACTCTTTGCCGTTCGAGGTGTCGGCGGTGTTGGCGCCGGTACCTTTGACGTAGCGAGTCATGAAGCTCAGGCCTGGTACGCCGAAAGTCGCCATGTTCAGGTCGTAGCGAGCCTGGAACGACTTCTCGTCTTCAGCGTTGAAGTCGGAACGAGCGATGGAGTTGGCAAGGAAGATCGTGCCGCCGCCGTCTACGCCGTAGCCGTAGTCACCGTCACCGCTGACCTTCTGGTAGGCCAGGGTAAAGGTGTGAGCCTGGATGGTGTACGCGCCTTGCAAGCTGTAGGCACGGTTGTCCAGTTTGGTGGTGCCGTCTTTCTCAGCCCGTTGCAGGCCAGCGCCATCACTTTTGGTGCTGTAGATGTTGAAGTCGACCGCCAGGGACTGCTCATTGCTGAGCGCATGGGTCCAGTTCAGGTTGGCGTAGGTTTTTTTCCAGTAGTCTTCGGTCTTCGCGTAGTAGAGGCTGGCGCTGACTTCTGGAGTCAGGGCGTAGACACCACCGATGAAGTCGGTTTTTGTCAGGCCCAGGCTGTCGCGGTAGGTCTGGGCTTGTGCCACGCTCGAAGTGAAGTGACCGCCTTCAAGTTTCAGGCCTTTGATCTCGTTGCTGGTCAGCGAGATACCCTGTGGCAATTCAGGCAGCAGACGGCTGTCATCGGAAGCGAATACAGGCGCGGTGGTGTACTGGTCGCCGATTTTCAGGACCGTATCGGAGATACGGAACTTAACTGCGCCGCCGCCCTTGGAGTAATCATCCTGAGCGCGACCGTCGGAGCCAGTTGGAAACAGGCCAGTGCCGGAACGACCCTTGCCGCTGTCCAGTTTGACGCCCAACAGACCGATGACGTCGACACCCACACCGATGGTGCCTTGGGTGAAGCCCGACTGGTACAGGCCGTTGAAGCCCAGACCGGTTTCGTCGACGCGGCTCTTGCCGGTGTCATTGTTACGGAAGTCGCGGCTAAAGTTCAGGAGGCGAGTGTTGATGCTGAAAGTGCTGTCTTCAACAAAGCCCTTGGAATCGTCCTGGGAGGACGCCATTGCGAACTGCGAGGTGCCTGCTGAAACAGCCAGGGCGATCATGCTCCACTTCATCACGCGCATCGTGATTTGCTCCTTTGGTTTTAGGAAGAGTACTGCCGTCCCACCTATATTTTTGTCTGGGCGGCTCTTTCTTTTTTGTGTCGGCGCAAAGTTATATCACGCAGACATTATTGACGATACTTGCACATCTATCCTTTCAGCTTCTTTACGGGCCTGTCGTAAATTGCTAGCTCCATGTCGCAAATTCACAGTCCACTTGTAACCGGACTGACAACTTCAATGCTGTTTTAAAACCTTGGAAGCGGGGTGGAAAAGTCACCCCTGAAAGTTTCAACTCATCCCTATCAGGCATTGAACCGCTGTTATTTTCCGTCGCGAAACACCTGCTTCCCGCCGGTGCCGTTGTCGACGATGTGGGTGTGAATGCAACAAGCGTGCACAAACCCGTAACCGAATGTGATTTTTTCGTGAAAAGTGTCAACGGCCTGTAAAAACCGCATAAGCACGGGCTTTTTACGCCGTTTGGTTTGGCCTTGACGCGCCTGCCGCACTCCGGTTTGGTGGCGCATAAAACCTGTACCAGAGCAAAACGTTACCGGTTCACCCCGTTCGGTGGGTAGTTGGCGGATCCCTTTGAAGCACAAATGGGTCATTTTGGTGCAGTGTTTCACTGACTGCGTTTCTGCTCCCGTTCTGCCTTCGCCTTTTGAAAGCCGTCTGGCTCAAGGTCTTGAAGCATGTTCCGCGTCCCGACTTTGATCAGAATTGGATACATTGGTCATTTAGCGTAGCTGAAATATTGGCCTGTCTCGAAATGGTGCGCTTTTTTTCGTGGCGTCCTGTTTGGGCGCGTATTCGGCCACGCGCATTCGCCGTGAAGCGACCGGCATTCGCAGGTATGCTGGGCGCCTGAAACCTGACCCGCCGAACGGGAGTGACTGCTGTGTTCGCCTTAGATCCACGCCTTCAACAAGACACCTTGCCTATCGGGGATTTCCCCCTGTGTCGGCTGCTGCTTTCCAATGACTCGAATTACCCCTGGTTCATCCTGGTGCCGCGCATCGACGGTATCAGCGAAGTGTTTCAACTGGATGTCGCCGACCAGCAGCGGGTGTGGCAGGAAAGCACGGCACTGGCCCAGTGGCTGAACGAAGGGTTCGGCGCCGACAAAATGAATATCGGTGCCTTGGGTAATGTGGTCAGCCAACTGCACGTGCATGTGATCGTACGCAAGCGCGACGACGCGGCCTGGCCTGCGCCGGTCTGGGGCAAGCACCCGGCGAAGCCCTACAGTGACGAGCAAGTGGTGGCAATTCGTGCGCGCCTGCGCGAGATCCTGCCGGCCGACTTCACGTTCCTGGAGGCTTGAGCCATGGATCTTCAAGCCCGCGTGACCGACCTGGAAAGCCGCCTGGCCTTTCAGGACGACACCATCGAGACCCTGAATGACATCCTGGTCACCCAGCAGCGTGCCGTGGAACGCCTGCAGTTGCAGATGACTGCGTTGCTCAAGCGCCAGGAAGAAATGGGCGGCCAGTTCGAGTCGTCCGAGGAAGAGGCGCCGCCGCCTCATTATTAATAAGGCAGGGGTTGACCCCCCGGGCATAAAAAAACCGCGATGCAGCCAGGCTGCATCGCGGTTTCTTTTTTTCGGGGTGCTGGAATCAGCGACGCGGCAATGCGGCGATCACATCTTCAGCTTGCAGGCCCTTGTCACGGTTCATGACGGAGAACTCCACGCGCTGGCCTTCCACCAGTACGCGATGGCCTTCGCCGCGAATCGCCCGGAAGTGGACGAAGATATCGTCGCCCGAATCCCGGGAAATAAAGCCGAAGCCCTTGGAGGTGTTGAACCACTTGACGGTCCCGGTATCCCGGTTGGTCATGTCGTAGCTTTGCGACGCAGCGGCCGGGGAGGAGCGGTAAAAACTGATGGCCAGATGAAGAACGATGGCGACCAGTGCTATTGCCAGGCTGAGCAGGACGGCCGGGTGGCCACCCACTTCAGGCATAGGCGCCAGCAGGGTGAGGGTTTGCACGACAACAGCCAGGACCAGCAGGGCGCTGACCAGGTTTTGCAGTTGATGACGCGGGCCTTTGTTCCAGTATGGAATGACTGGAGCCAGTGTCAGGTTAAGAAGACCAAAGAAGGTCAGGTAGAGAGCGTCAGGTTGCTGCAGGTAAGGCAGGGTCTCTGATCGCAGGCTGGGGATAAAGGACAGCAGCAAAGCTGCAGCGCCCGTTAGCAGGTGGACGATTTTCAACATTTTGATTAACTCACGTTAAGACGGATCACAAGGAAGAGCTGACGGGCACGGTTCGCTTCTGAACAATGGGAGGCGTTGGGCACGTGCACGGGTATCAGCCTATGCCGCTTGCCGCGAAAAATATCGGCGGCGACACGCTGCCTATTTAACAGCAAAGCCTGTGCCTACTCAAATCAAGCATTTCAGGCTGTTACAAGGGGCACGGCATTTCTGCGTCAAACACTTGTCCTAGACAGGTGCAGGCTTTTTCGTAGGTGCTGGGTAATTTTTCCGGTAGCTGTTGAAGCCTTGCCTGTCGGGCAAGCCCGCTCTGCAAGGGGCGATTTGCCGCACCTCGAAAGGGTCAGCCAGGCTGCGCACGGCCGGCACTCTTGCTAGAGTGGTCCTGCACCTGATCAATGAATTTTTATCAATTGAAGGGGAAACACATGGCAATCGATATTGGTATCAGTGAAGAAGACCGTAAATCAATCGTTGATGGACTTTCGCGACTGCTTTCCGATACCTATGTACTTTACCTGAAGACCCACAACTTCCATTGGAACGTAACGGGGCCCATGTTTCGTACACTGCACTTGATGTTTGAAGAGCAGTACAACGAACTGGCGCTGGCGGTGGATTCAATCGCAGAGCGTATTCGTGCCCTGGGCTTTCCCGCACCGGGTGCCTACTCGGTGTATGCGCGACTTTCTTCGATCAAGGAAGAAGAGGGTGTGCCGAGCGCTGAAGACATGATCAAGCAACTGGTCGAAGGCCAGGAAGCGGTGACTCGCACAGCCCGGGGGATCTTCCCGTTGTTGGATAAAGTCAGTGATGAACCGACGGCGGACTTGCTGACCCAGCGTATGCAAGTGCATGAAAAGACCGCATGGATGTTGCGTTCCCTGCTCGAAAACAAATAACACCGGTGGCGGGAGGGCGTCGAGCTGACGCCCCTCGCATGCCTGCTTCCCGGCGATTTCCGTGATTCCGCGAGCTTCCTGATACGCGCGTTGGCTTGTCCTACGGTGATCGGCTCCCTGTCTTCTGGCTGCACTTGTCGTCTTGATGTTTTATAGCTCAACGGCCAACGAGAACATGAGTGGCCGTCAGGCAATGGAGTGTCAAGTGTATGTCACGCGGAGCAGGTAATGGAGTTATGGAAACGTGCGGATTGCACAAGATAAAGGTAGATCCCTTTGCCAAGGGGTTCGATATGAACTTGGCCAGGCCATTGTCCCGATCGGTTCGGCTTAATGGTTTTTCGACGTGTTTGCGGCTCGAAGAGGTGTATTGGAATATCCTCGCGGAGATCGCCAGGATCAATACGTGTTCGGTCAGTGCGCTGCTGTCTTACGTAGACCGGGAAGTGCACTTGCGTTATGGCGGTGTAAAGAACTTCAGCGGTCTGGTCAGGGTAGTTTGCGTGGTGCATGTATTGAAAGGGCGGCTTGTCGCGCCCAGTGTCCAGCCGGACCCTGCATGAACCTTGTGCCGGGCGCCCGTCCCGGGATTGCCCCGGGTCGGGCGCCCGGCAGAAGCCTGCTGCAGTCATCTATATAAAGAGCAGCGCGCCGCTACGGCTGCACAGCCTCGATTTACCAGATATAATCCCGGGCTTTGCTGCGCATGCCGGGACTTTCCCACAGGATAGAGCCAGGGCAGGGCGTGGCGCAGTAATGATCTGATCGCCGAGACATCTCCATGCCCATGTACGACTATCAATGCGCTTCCTGTGGTCATCAGTTGGAAGCCATTCAAAAGATCAGCGCAGCGCCGCTGGTCGATTGCCCTGCCTGCCAGGCACCGGAGCTCAAGAAGATGTTGTCCATGCCGGGCTTTCGCCTGAGTGGCAACGGTTGGTACGAGACCGACTTCAAGACCGGTTCGAAGAAGAATCTGGCCGGCGGCGACAAAGCAGACTGAGTTGAACTCTACGCGCGGGCTCCTGCATTATCCGTCACCTGACTTAGCTGTACGGTGATGAGGCGGGCCTCCACCGAATTTCGAATTACGAGAAGCGAAACCACTATCATGATGCGCAGCCACTATTGCGGCCAACTGAACGAGACCCTGGAAGATCAGGAAATCACCCTTTGCGGATGGGTTCACCGTCGCCGCGACCACGGCGGGGTGATCTTCCTCGATATCCGTGATCGTGGTGGTCTGGCCCAGGTGGTGTTCGATCCGGACCGCGCCGAGAGCTTCGCCGCCGCCGATCGCGTGCGCAGCGAGTACGTCGTGAAGATCACCGGCAAGGTTCGCCTGCGTCCGGCCGGTGCCACCAACGCCAACATGGCGTCGGGCATGATCGAAGTGCTGGGTTACGAACTGGAAGTGCTGAACGAGTCGGAAACTCCGCCGTTCCCGCTGAACGAGTTCTCTGACGTTGGCGAAGAAACCCGCCTGCGTTATCGCTTCCTGGACCTGCGTCGCCCGGAAATGGCCGAGAAGCTGCGCCTGCGTTCGCGCATGACCACCAGCATCCGTCGCTTCCTCGACGAGAACGGCTTCCTCGACGTCGAGACGCCGATCCTGACCCGTGCTACCCCGGAAGGCGCCCGCGACTACCTGGTGCCGAGCCGTACCCACGCCGGTTCCTTCTTCGCCTTGCCGCAATCGCCACAGCTGTTCAAGCAACTGCTGATGGTCGCCGGCTTCGACCGTTACTACCAGATCGCCAAGTGCTTCCGTGACGAAGACCTGCGGGCCGACCGCCAGCCGGAATTCACCCAGATCGACATCGAGACCAGTTTCCTCGATGAAAAAGAGATCATGGGCATCACCGAGCAGATGATCCGCAACCTGTTCAAGGAAGTGCTGAACCTGGAGTTCGGCGAATTCCCGCACATGACCTTCGAAGAAGCCATGCGTCGTTACGGTTCCGACAAGCCAGACCTGCGTAACCCGCTGGAACTGGTTGACGTTGAAGACCAACTGAAAGATGTCGACTTCAAGGTGTTCAGCGGCCCGGCCAACGACCCGAAATGCCGTATCGCCGCACTGCGCGTGCCTGGCGCTGCGAGCATGCCGCGCAAGCAGATCGACGACTACACCAAGTTCGTTGGCATCTACGGTGCCAAGGGCCTGGCGTACATCAAGGTCAACGAGCGCGCCAAGGGCGTCGAAGGCCTGCAGTCGCCAATCGTCAAGAACATCCCTGAAGCCAACCTCAATGTGATCCTGGATCGTGTTGGCGCAGTTGACGGCGACATCGTGTTCTTCGGTGCCGACAAGTCGAAGATCGTCAGCGAAGCGCTGGGTGCACTGCGGATCAAGGTCGGCAACGACCTGAACCTGCTGACCTGCCAGTGGGCGCCGATGTGGGTTGTCGACTTCCCGATGTTCGAAGAAAACGACGACGGCAGCTTCAGCGCACTGCACCACCCGTTCACCGCGCCGAAGTGCACGCCGCAAGAGCTGGAAGCCAACCCGGCTGGCGCTCTGTCCCGTGCCTACGACATGGTGCTCAACGGCACCGAGCTGGGTGGCGGTTCGATCCGTATCCACCGCAAGGAAATGCAGCAATCGGTCTTCCGCCTGCTGGGCATCAACGAAGATGAGCAGCAAGAGAAGTTCGGCTTCCTGCTCGACGCCCTGAAATACGGCGCGCCACCCCATGGCGGCCTGGCCTTCGGCCTGGACCGTCTGGTGATGCTGATGACCGGTGCCCAGTCGATCCGTGAAGTGATTGCCTTCCCGAAAACCCAAAGTGCTGCCGACGTCATGACGCAAGCGCCGGGTGTGGTGGATGCCAAGGCACTGCGCGAGCTGCATATCCGTCTGCGCGAGACACCAAAGGCTGAGTAAGGCCGCAGCGTGAAAGCGCGATAAGGTTTTACATTGTCAGCTAAGGGCGCATCTTCGGATGCGCCTTTGCGTTACAAGGGCTGCACGTTAAAGAGGGAAGTCCCGCCTGGGGCGGGATCGACAGGTTTCTACAGAATTTCGGAGTTGTGTTATGGCTGGCCATTCCAAGTGGGCGAACATCAAGCACCGCAAAGAGCGTCAGGATGCCAAGAAAGGCAAGATCTTCACCAAGTGGATTCGCGAGCTGACCGTTGCCGCGCGCCAGGGTGGCGGTGACCCGGGTTCCAACCCGCGCCTGCGCCTGGCCCTGGACAAAGCCCTCGGCGCCAACATGAGCCGCGACATCATCGACCGCGCCGTGGCCCGTGGTGCCGGTGCGGCCGATACAGACGACATGGTCGAGTTGAGCTACGAAGGCTACGGCCCGGGTGGCGTGGCGGTGATGGTCGAGTGCATGACCGACAACCGCAACCGTACCGCGGCTGCCGTGCGCCATGCGTTCAGCAAATGTGGCGGCAACCTCGGCACTGACGGTTCGGTGGCCTACCTGTTTGAGCGCAAGGGGCAGATTTCCTTCGCGCCTGGCGTGGATGAAGATGCGCTGATTGAGGCGGCAATGGAGGCCGATGCCGACGACGTGGTGACCAACGAAGACGGTTCCATCGACGTGTTCACCTCGTTCGCGGGCTTCTATTCGGTGCGTAACGCCCTGGAAGCGGCTGGTTTCAAAGGCACCGACGCGGAAATCGTGATGCTGCCGACCACCAGCGCCGAGCTGGACCTGGACGGGGCGCAGAAGGTACTCAAGATGCTCGACATGCTTGAAGACCTGGATGACGTGCAGAACGTCTATTCCAATGCCGATATTCCGGAATCGGTGGCTGAACAGCTAGGCTGAAGGATGATGCAGATCTAATGTGGGAGCGGGCTTGCTCGCGAAGGCGGCGTGTCAGTCAGTCAATACGGTGACTGATACACCGCCTTCGCGAGCAAGCCCGCTCCCACATTTTGATCTTGGCTATATCAAGAATTTTTTATCCAACTGCAGGCGTTATGACTCTAATCCTAGGTATCGACCCCGGTTCGCGAATCACCGGCTTTGGCGTGGTCCAACAGACCCCGCGAGGCTGCGTGTACGTGGCGTCGGGCTGTATCCGTACCGGCGCCGGCGAGTTGGCCGAGCGCTTGCAGATCGTGTATCGCGGCGTGCGTGAAGTGATCCAGACCTATGGGCCAGTGACCATGGGCATCGAAAAAGTGTTCATGGCGAAAAACGCCGACTCCGCCCTGAAGCTCGGCCAGGCCCGCGGTGCGGCCATCGTGGCCGGAGCCGAGGAGGGCATGGAGATCGCTGAATACACCGCGACCCAGGTCAAGCAAGCCGTGGTCGGTACCGGTGCTGCCAATAAAGAGCAGGTGATGATGATGGTCATGCACATGCTCAAACTCACCGCCAAACCGCAAATCGATGCCTCCGACGCCCTGGCCATTGCCATTTGCCATGCCCATACCCGTTCCAGCCTGATGCCCCATGGCTTGGGGACCGCACGCAGTCGTGGCGGCCGGCTGCGTCTCTGATAGCATCAGCGCATTCATTCTGCGTGGGGTGCATGAACGGCCTGTGCTGTCGGCCGGCATGCCCGCGTTATTACCGGCCAGGCCTTGATTTGAGCCGATTCTTAAGGATTCGAACGTGATTGGACGCTTGCGCGGCACCCTGGCTGAGAAACAGCCACCGCACCTGATTCTGGATGTAAACGGGCTGGGTTATGAGCTTGAAGTGCCCATGACCACCCTCTACCGCTTACCGTCGGTCGGTGAACCGCTGACCCTGCACACTCACCTGGTGGTGCGCGAAGACGCGCAATTGCTCTATGGGTTCGTTGGCAAGCGTGACCGGGATTTTTTCCGTGAGCTGATCCGCCTCAACGGCGTGGGGCCGAAGCTGGCGCTGGCGCTGATGTCGAGCCTGGAAGTGGATGAATTGGTGCGCTGTGTGTCGGCCCAGGACACGTCCGCGCTGACCAAGGTACCGGGCGTTGGCAAGAAAACCGCCGAGCGCCTGCTGGTGGAGCTCAAAGACCGCTTCAAGGCCTGGGAGGTTGTGCCGAGCATGTTTGCCCTGGTGCCCAACCAGCCTGATGCGCCGGGTGTGCCGGTGGCCAGCGCTGAAAGCGATGCGGTCAGCGCGCTGATCTCCCTGGGCTACAAGCCGCAAGAGGCGAGCAAGGCCGTGTCAGCCATCAAGGACAAGAACCTGAGCAGCGAAGACATGATCCGCCGCGCCCTGAAGGGAATGATTTAAGTGATTGAAGCTGATCGTCTGATCGCGGCCACCGGGCCTCGTGATCGTGAAGAAATCCAGGACCGGGCGATTCGCCCCCTGAGCCTTGCCGAATACATCGGCCAGCCCACCGTGCGCGAGCAGATGGAGCTGTTCATCCAGGCCGCGCGCGGGCGCAGCGAGTCCCTGGACCACACGTTGATCTTCGGCCCGCCCGGGCTCGGCAAGACCACCCTGGCCAACATCATCGCCCAGGAAATGGGCGTGTCGATCAAGTCCACCTCCGGCCCCGTGCTGGAGCGCCCGGGCGACCTGGCGGCGCTGCTGACCAACCTGGAGCCCCACGACGTACTGTTTATCGACGAGATCCACCGGCTTTCACCCATCGTCGAGGAAGTACTGTACCCGGCCATGGAAGACTTCCAGCTGGACATCATGATCGGTGAAGGCCCGGCGGCGCGCTCGATCAAGCTCGACCTGCCACCGTTCACGCTGGTGGGTGCGACCACCCGTGCGGGCATGCTGACCAACCCGCTGCGAGACCGTTTCGGGATTGTTCAACGTCTAGAGTTCTATAGCACGGCGGATCTGGCCACCATCGTCAGCCGTTCGGCGAGCATCCTTGGCTTGCCCCTGGACCCGGAAGGCGCCTTTGAAATCGCCCGCCGCGCCCGTGGTACCCCGCGGATTGCCAACCGTCTGCTGCGCCGGGTGCGCGACTTTGCCGAAGTGCGGGCCAAGGGGCATATCACCAAGCCCGTGGCAGACCTGGCGCTGAACCTGCTGGATGTGGATGAGCATGGCTTTGATCACCAGGACCGGCGCCTGCTGTTGACCATGATCGAGAAGTTCGATGGCGGCCCGGTGGGCGTGGACAGCCTCGCCGCCGCCATCAGCGAAGAGCGGCATACGATTGAGGATGTACTGGAGCCGTATCTGATTCAGCAGGGCTACATCATGCGCACGCCAAGGGGGCGTGTGGTCACCCGGCATGCGTATCTGCACTTTGGGTTAAACATTCCGTCACGATTGGGCGAGATGCCCGTAGTAGACGAATTCCTCGATGCAGTAGACGATTAAAAACGCTTGGCGATTCGATTTATTCGGAGTTTGTGCTGTCCTAGTGGCTGGCGTCGTCATTCTTTCGTTAGAAATGTGCCACAGAATGAAAAACAGTTGCCTGGCCGGATTGGCAACCTGAGGAGTAAGCACTAGAGTATGCGCGCGCAAAACGGGGATCAGTCGTTCGCACATCGCTGTCGCGTTTATTACGAGGACACCGATGCTGGCGGCATCGTTTATTACGTCAATTACCTAAAGTTCATGGAGCGGGCTCGAACCGAGCGGCTACGGGAGCTGGGCTTTGCCCAATCCCAGCTGGCAGGGGAGGACCTGTTGTTTGTCGTGCATTCCAGCGAGGCGCGTTACCACGCGCCGGCGCGACTGGACGACGAGCTGCTGGTCAGCGCAGAAATAACCGAATTGAACCGTGCCAGCCTGCGCTTTAAACAGCAGGTCAGGCGGGCTACGGATGCAACGCTGCTCTGTGAGGGGCAGTTCCTGGTGGCCTGTGTTCGCACCAATAGTTTGAAACCCCGGGCCATTCCCGAAACTCTACGCGCGGCCTTTGCCGGCGTGAGCGGCGCGGGTAAACATTCAGAGCAGGAGATTTAGCGTGGAACCTACCGTCGTCGACCATTCCTCCATGTGGAGCCTGGTCAGCAATGCCAGTGTCGTGGTTCAACTGGTGATGCTGGTCCTGGTAGCCGCATCGGTTACCTCTTGGGTCATGATTTTTCAGCGCAGCAACCTGCTGCGTGCTGGTCGACGTGCCCTGGAGAGCTTCGAAGAGCGCTTCTGGTCGGGTATCGACCTGTCCAAGCTGTACCGCCAGGCGGGCAGCAACCCGGACCCGGATTCGGGCGTCGAGCAGATCTTCCGCGCCGGCTTCAAGGAATTCTCCCGTCTGCGCCAGCAGCCAGGCGTTGACCCGGAAGCGGTCATGGAAGGCGTGGCCCGTGCCATGCGCGTCGCCATCTCCCGCGAAGAAGAAAAGCTTGAGCAAAGCCTGCCGTTCCTCGCCACCGTCGGTTCCGTCAGCCCGTATATCGGCCTGTTCGGTACCGTATGGGGGATCATGAACTCCTTCCGCGGCCTGGCCCAGGCCCAGCAAGCGACCCTGGCCACCGTGGCCCCGGGTATCGCCGAAGCGCTGATCGCCACCGCCATCGGCCTGTTCGCAGCTATTCCCGCAGTAATCGCCTACAACCGTTTTGCCGCTCGTGGCGAAACCTTGATCAGCCGTTACTACACCTTCGCCGATGAATTCCAGGCGATCCTGCACCGTAAAGTGCACACCAGCGAAGAATAAGCAGGTAATTCCCAATGGCTTTAATCGCTCGAGCTCGCAAAAAGCGCAAGCCGGTCGCCGAGATGAACGTAGTGCCTTACATCGACGTGATGCTGGTGCTGCTGGTTATCTTCATGGTGACCGCGCCGATGCTCAATCAGGGCGTGAAGGTTGATCTGCCCAAGGTTTCCAGCGAAGCCTTGCCGCAGGACAACAACACCCAGGTCCTGACCATTTCGATCAAGGCTGACAAGACCTATTACTGGAACCTTGGCAGCGAAGTCGACACTCAGAAACAGCAGGACAAGGCCATGACCTTGCCGCAGATGACTGATGCCGTGACCAAGATCATTCGCGCCGGCAACGAAGGTGGCAAGCACACCCAAGTGTTCATTCGCGGCGACAAGGTCGTCGACTACGGCTCCGTCATGGGCGCCATGGGCGGGCTGCAGAAGGCCGGGGTCGGTAATGTTGGCTTGATTACCGAGGCGCCCTGATGCACCAACAGCGAGAGCCGTCCGCCTCGGAAAGCTACTTCTGGCCTAGCGTCTGGGCAATTGCCCTGCACGTCCTGGTGTTTGGCATGCTGTTCGTCAGCTTTGCCATGACCCCGGACCTGCCGCCAGCCAAGCCGATCGTGCAGGCGACCCTGTATCAGCTGAAATCGAAAAGCCAGGCCACCACCCAGACCAATCAGAAGATTGCGGGTGAGGCCCAGAAGTCGGCTGCGCGCCAGACTGAAGTCGAGCAGATGGAACAGAAGAAGGTCGAGCAGGAAGCGGTGAAGGCTGCTGCGGAACAAAAGAAAGAAGAGGCGGCTCAAAAGGCCGAGGAATCGAAAAAGGCTGACGAGGCGAAGAAAGCTGCAGAGGCGCAAAAGGCTGATGAAGCCAAGAAAGCCGATAAAGCTGCCGAAGCCAAGAAAGCTGAAGAGAAACAATTGGCTGATATAGCCAAGAAGAAATCTGAAGAAGAAGCCAAGAAGGCTGCCGAAGAAGAGGCCAAGAAAAAGGCCGCTGAAGACGCGAAGAAAAAGATAGTCGAAGACGCGAAGAAGAAAGCCGCGGACGACGCCAAGAAGAAAGCTGAAGCTGACGAGGCGAAGAAGAAGATCGCCGACGATGCGAAGAAGAAAGCTGCCGCCGATGCCTCCAAGAAAAAGGCCCAGGAAGCAGCGCGTAAATCGACCGAAGACAAAAAGGCCCAGGCCTTGGCCGATTTGCTTTCCGACACGCCGCAGCGCCAGCAAGCCTTGGCCGATGAACGTGGTGATGAAGTCGCGGGCAGTTTCGACGACCTGATTCGTTCACGGGCAGCGGAAGGGTGGACCCGTCCTCCTTCGGCACGTAAAGGCATGACAGTAGTGCTGCAGATCGGCATGTTGCCGGACGGTACGGTGACTTCGGTCAGCGTGGCCAAGTCCAGTGGCGACGGTTCGTTCGACAGTTCGGCGGTAGCAGCGGTCAAGAACATTGGCCGGTTGACCGAGATGCAGGGAATGAAACCAAGCGACTTCGCTCCCTACCGTTCATTCAAGATGACATTCACACCTGAGGATCTAGCCTTGTGAGAAACCTTCTTCGAGGAATGCTTGTCGTTATTTGCTGCATGGCAGGGATAGCGGCGGCGGATGAAAAGAACATCCTGGTCACCAGCGGTAGCGATCGGGCCACCCCGATCGCCGTTGTGCCGTTTGGCTGGCAGGGCGGCAGCGTGCTGCCGGACGACATGTCGCAGATCATCAGCGATGACCTGCGCAACTCCGGCTACTACGCACCGATCGACAAAGGCAACATGATCAGCCAGCCGACCCAGGCCAGCGAAGTCATCTTCCGTGACTGGAAAGCGCTGAACGCCCAGTACCTGATGGTGGGCAGCATCACGCCCGCCGGCGGTCGCCTGCAGATCCAGTACACCCTGTTCAACGTCGCGACCGAGCAGCAAGTGCTGACCGGCAGCGTGTCGGGCACCACGGATCAGCTGCGGGACATGGCGCACTACATCTCCGACCAGTCGTTTGAAAAACTGACCGGGATCAAGGGTGCCTTCTCCACGCGCTTGCTCTATGTAACGGCCGAGCGTTTTTCGGTAGACAACACTCGTTACACTTTGCAGCGTTCCGACTATGACGGCGCGCGTGCAGTGACGCTGCTGCAATCCCGTGAGCCGATCCTGTCGCCGCGTTTCGCGCCAGATGGCAAGCGTATCGCCTACGTGTCCTTTGAACAGAAGCGTCCACGGATCTTCGTCCAGCACATCGATACCGGTCGCCGTGAGCAGATCACCAACTTCGAAGGCCTGAATGGCGCGCCAGCCTGGTCGCCGGATGGTTCACGCCTGGCATTCGTATTGTCCAAGGATGGCAACCCGGACATCTACGTGATGAACATGGCTTCGCGCCAACTGAGCCGAGTTACCAGCGGCCCGGGTATCAACACCGAACCGTTCTGGGGCAAGGATGGCTCGACCATCTACTTCACCTCCGACCGTGGCGGCAAGCCGCAAGTCTACAAAACCAGCGTCAACGGCGGCGGCGCCGAACGAGTGACCTTTATTGGTAACTACAACGCTGCACCTAAGCTTTCGGCTGATGAAAAGACGTTGGTGATGATTCACCGTCAGGATGGTTTCACTAATTTCCGGGTTGCGGCCCAGGATTTGCAGCGTGGAACCGTAAAAATCCTTACAGATACCAACCTTGATGAGTCAGCTACTGTTGCGCCCAACGGCACCATGGTAATCTACGCCACCCGCCAGCAGGGCCGGGGAGTCTTGATGCTCGTGTCCATTAATGGACGCGTAAGGCTCCCGCTTCCTACCGCTCAAGGCGAAGTCAGAGAACCGTCCTGGTCCCCTTACCTGAACTGACGCGGCGCTACAAAAAGAAGTACTTAACACACTGGGGTTCATTAGGAGTTTCACGATGGAAATGCTGAAGTTTGGTAAGTTTGCTGCTCTGGCTCTGGCTCTGTCCGTAGCCGTTGGTTGCTCGTCTAAAGGCGGCGACAATGCCGGTGAAGGCGCAGCTGTTGATCCAAACGCTGGTTACGGCGCTAACACTGGTGCAGTTGACGGCTCCCTGAGCGAAGAAGCTGCTCTGCGCGCTATCACCACTTTCTACTTCGAATACGACAGTTCGGACCTGAAACCAGAAGCCATGCGCGCTCTGGACGTTCACGCGAAGGACCTGAAAGCTAACGGCGCTCGCGTTGTTCTGGAAGGTAACACCGACGAACGTGGTACTCGTGAGTACAACATGGCACTGGGCGAGCGTCGTGCGAAAGCCGTTCAGCGCTACCTGGTTCTGCAAGGTGTTGCTCCAGGCCAACTGGAACTGGTTTCCTACGGTAAAGAGCGTCCAGTTGCTACTGGCCACGACGAGCAGTCCTGGGCTCAAAACCGTCGCGTCGAACTGCGTAAGTAATTCGTCATGCGAACGTGCCGTCGTGCTCTAACTGTATTGGCTCTCAGCCTGGCACCGCTTGCGGTGTGGGCTGCGGTTCCTGTGGAAGATAGCAACTCTGGCTATAACAATAGCGGGAGCAGTTATCCGCCAGCGGGTTATGGCACGAACGGCGCCTATGCCGGGGGCGCGGCAACTGCCGCGCCTTCGGCACAGGGCGAACTGTTCAACCAGCTGCAACGCATGCAGGATCAATTGTCGCAGCAACAAGGCACGATTGAGGTTCTGCAGAATCAAGTGAACCAGCTGAAGCAAGAAGGCCTGGAGCGTTACCAGGATCTTGATCGACGCATTGGAGCCGGCGTTACACCAGCCGCTACTCCTGATAATTCTTCTGCCGGTGGCGCCGCAAGCGCCGCCGGTGGTGCAGCGGCAGGGGCCGCGGCTGCCAGCCAAGCCCCTGCCGCCAGCAGCGAACCGGGTGATCCAGCGAAGGAAAAGCTGTATTACGATGCAGCCTTCGACCTGATCAAAGCCAAGGATTTCGATAAGGCCAGCCAGGCTTTTACCGCATTCCTGCGCAAATACCCGAACAGCCAGTACGCGGGCAATGCCCAGTACTGGTTGGGTGAGGTGAACCTGGCCAAGGGTGATCTGCAGGGCGCAGGCCAGGCATTTGCCAAGGTCAGCCAGCTGTACCCCAAGCACGCCAAGGTGCCGGATTCGCTGTACAAACTGGCTGACGTAGAACGCCGCCTGGGTCATACCGACAAGGTCAAAGGCATTCTGCAGCAGGTGGTGGCCCAATATCCGGGTACCTCTGCGGCCCAGTTGGCTCAGCGGGATCTGCAACGCATGTAAGCGTCGCAACCCGTTCAGAAGAAACCCGCGCCCTGCGCGGGTTTTTTCGTTAGAATCCACGCCCTTTTATGAAACACGCTTCCTGGGGTTTACGCGTTGGCGGAATTCCTCGAAGTGCCTGACGGAGGCGGACAGCCTGTTTAGCTGTTACGCCCGTGGCGACTATGCAAGACACATTACGTATCACCGAAGTTTTTTACTCGTTGCAGGGTGAAACGCGCACTGCCGGGCTGCCCACTGTATTTGTGCGCCTCACCGGTTGCCCGCTGCGTTGCCAGTACTGCGACAGCGCCTACGCCTTCAGCGGCGGCACCGTGCGCACCCTTGAAGACATCCTTGAGCAGGTGGCCGGTTACCGGCCGCGTTATGTCTGCGTCACGGGTGGCGAGCCCCTGGCACAGCCCAATGCCATTCCCTTGCTCAAGCAGTTGTGCGATGCCGGTTACGAGGTGTCCCTGGAAACCAGCGGCGCCCTCGATATCTCTGCAGTCGACCCTCGGGTCAGCCGAGTCGTCGACCTCAAGACCCCAGGCTCCAAGGAAGTGCACCGCAACCGCTACGAGAACATTGAGCTGCTGACGGCCAACGACCAGGTCAAGTTCGTCATCTGTTCCCGTGAAGACTACGACTGGGCGACCTCCAAGCTGATCCAGTATGGCCTGGACCGCCGGGCCGGCGAAGTGCTGTTTTCCCCCAGCCATCATGACCTGAATGCTCGCGACCTGGCCGACTGGGTCGTTGCAGACAACCTTCCGGTGCGTCTGCAACTGCAGCTGCACAAGTACCTGTGGAACGATGAGCCGGGGCGCTGAGATGACTGATCAAAAACGTGCGGTGATCCTGCTGTCCGGCGGCCTCGACTCCGCGACCGTGGTCGCCATGGCCCGTGCAGAAGGCTACAGCTGCTACACCATGAGCTTCGACTACGGCCAGCGTCACCGTGCCGAACTGAACGCTGCCGCCCGTGTCGCCCGAGACCTGGGCGCGGTTGAGCACAAGGTGATCGGCCTGAATCTCGACGGCATGGGTGGCTCGGCGCTGACCGACAGCTCCATAGACGTGCCGCAAGGCCCCAGCGAAGGCATTCCGGTGACCTACGTGCCGGCACGCAACACGGTCTTCCTGTCCCTGGCCCTCGGCTGGGCCGAGGTGCTCAATGCCCGCGACATCTTCATCGGCGTCAACGCCCTGGACTACGCCGGATACCCGGACTGCCGCCCCGAGTACATCGAGTCGTTCGAGCGCATGGCCAACCTGGCGACCAAGGCCGGTGTAGAAGGGCAGGGCTTTCGCATCCTGGCGCCGCTGCAGAACCGCAGCAAGGCCGATATCGTGAAGGCAGGCGTAGGACTTGGCGTCGATTACTCGCTGACTGTTTCCTGCTATCAGGCAGACACTGATGGTCGCGCTTGTGGGAAATGCGACAGCTGCAGACTGCGTGCAGAGGGCTTCCAAGCGGCCGGAATTACTGACCCAACGCGTTATTTCTGATTTATTTTAAATAAGGTGTTGAATAATCCTTAGAAATCAGTATTATACGCGCCACCACACAGCGGGTCGTTAGCTCAGTTGGTAGAGCAGTTGGCTTTTAACCAATTGGTCGTAGGTTCGAATCCCACACGACCCACCATTTTTGGCGGTTTAGAAAATCCGGAAGGCCCACGCAAGTGAGGATTTCCGGGTTTTTTTTGCCCAGTAAAAAGCCGATCACTCTCGCGACAGAGAGTGATCGGCTTTTTTGTTAAAGCTAGCCAAACCGCCCGGTGATGTAGTCCTCGGTCTGTTTCATCTTCGGCTTGGTGAAGATCTCATCCGTATTGCCATGCTCAATCAGTTCGCCCATGAACATGAACGCCGTGCTGTCCGACACCCGGGCGGCCTGCTGCATGTTGTGGGTCACGATGATCACCGTGTATTGCTCTTTCAGCTCGGTGATCAACTGCTCGATGCGCCCGGTGGAAATCGGGTCGAGCGCCGAGGTCGGTTCATCCAGCAACAATACCTGCGGGCGCAGCGCAATGGTGCGGGCGATGCACAGGCGTTGCTGTTGTCCGCCTGAAAGACTCTGGGCGCTCTGCTTGAGTTTGTCCTTCACCTCATCCCACAGCGCGCCGCCGCGCAAGGCTTGCTCGACTCGATCATCCATTTCCCGGCGCGACAGCTTTTCGTGGTGACGCACGGCATAGGCGATGTTGTCGTAGATCGACATCGGGAACGGTACCGGCTTCTGGAAGACCATTCCGACGTGGCTGCGCAGGCGGTTCATCGAATAGCCGGGGGCGAGGATGTTTTCGCCATTGAGCAGCACTTCACCGCGGGCTTCCTGCTTCGGGTACATCGAGTAGATACGGTTGAACACCCGCAGCAAGGTCGACTTGCCGCAGCCCGATGGGCCGATGATCGCGGTGATGCGTTTTTCCGGAATGTCGATGTCGATGGATTTCAGCGAACGTTGGTTGTTGTAGAAAAACTCCAACCCACGGACACGGATTTTGGTTTTTTCAGGATCAAGGCGGGTCGATTGCATCAGTGGGACCTATTGCGCAAAAGAATCAGGCGAGACAGCAAGCTCAGCACCAGCACGAACATCGTCAGTACCAAGGCGCCTGCCCATGCGAGGGAGTGCCAGTCATCGAAGGGGCTCATGGCGTACTGGAAAATAACCACCGGCACGCTGGCAATCGGCTTGAGCAGGTTGCTGCTCCAGAACTGGTTGCCGAAGGCGGTGAACAGCAGCGGCGCGGTTTCCCCGGTAATCCGCGCCAGCGCCAGCAGGATGCCGGTCACCACGCCGGCCTTGGCCGCTCTCAACACGATCTGCAACGTCAGTTTCCACTGGGGTACGCCCAGGGCCAGGGCCGCCTCGCGCATGGTGGAAGGTTGCAGTTGGAGCATCTCGTCGGTCGTGCGCACCACCACCGGAATCACCAGCAAGGCCAGCGCCAGGGCACCGGCAATGGCGGAGAAACCTACCTGGTGATTGGTCAGCAGGTTCAGCGGCAGGATCACCCCGGTGTAGATGAACAGGCCCAGCACGATCGACGGCGCGGACAGCAGGATGTCGTTGATGAAACGCACCGTGGTACCCAGGCGCGAGTGCCGTGCGAATTCCGCCAGCCAGATACCGGCCATCAGTCCGATGGGCGTGCCAATCAGCAGCGCAATCCCGGACATCAGGGCGCTGCCATAAAACGCGTTGGCCAGGCCGCCGTCTGTTCCGGGTGGCGGCGTCATCTCGGTAAACAGGCGCAGGTTGAGCGCCTGAAAGCCGTTGATGATGGTGGTCAGCAGAATCCACGCCAGCCACAGCAGGCCAAAGACTGTCGCGCCACAACTGAGCAGCATGGCCACCCGGTTCTTCAAGGCACGCTTGCGGTACAGGCGTTCGTTGCTGCTCATAGGCCCTCCTTGCGGGACAGGCGCATGAGCATCAGCCGCGCCAGTGCCAGCACCACGAATGTCACGATAAACAGCAGGAAGCCCAGGGCGATCAGCGCCGAACGATGCAGGTCGGTGTACGCCTCGCTGAACTCGTTGGCGATGACGGACGCGATGGAACTGCTGGGCATCAGCAACGAGGCAGAGAACTGTTGCGCGTTGCCCAGCACGAAGGTGACGGCCATGGTTTCACCCAGGGCGCGACCGAGGCCGAGAAAGATCCCGCCGACCACTGCCGAACGGGTGTAGGGCAGGACGATGTCCCACACCACTTCCCAGGTAGTACTGCCCAGTGCGTAGGCCGACTCCTTCAATTGAGTCGGCACACTGCGGAAAACCTCATGCATCACCGACGTGATGAACGGCGTGATCATGATCGCCAGCACGATGCCGGCGGTCAGCATCCCGATGCCCAGCGGCGGCCCCTGGAACAGCGAGCCAATAAACGGAAGCGCACCCAGGTAGTCATTGATCCAGGGTGACAAGTGTTCAGCCATAAAGGGCCCGAAAACAAACAGGCCCCACATGCCATAGATAATCGAGGGAATGCCCGCGAGCAATTCAACGGCGGAGGCGACCGGCATTCTGAGCCAGGGCGGCGCCACTTCGGTGAGGAAAATAGCGATGCCGAAACTCACCGGCACCGCAATCAGCAACGCCAGCAACGAGGTGACCAAGGTGCCGTAGATCGGTACCAGGGCGCCAAAGTGGTTGTTGACCGCATCCCACTCGGTGCTGGTGATGAAACCGAAACCGAAGGTCTTGAAGGCCAGGCCACCGCCCCACAGGGTGGAGGCGGCGATGCTTGCCAAGAGCAGCAGCACCAGCATCGCGGCCCCGAACATCGAGCGTTTGAACCACAGATCGTGGCGCTGATCGCGAGCGGCGCGGCTATCACCCGACACGTCGCTTGCGTGAGTAGTCATAACCAGGGGTTGCACGGTGTCGTTCATATCAGAAGTGCTCACCCGCCTCCATCAAGCATGCAGATGCTTGAGGAAGGGGGCTATAGAGGCGGATCAGTGGGTGAAGTCAGACTTCCAGTAACCTTCGATCCGGGTCACGAGGGAATCGGGCAACGCTACGTAGTCCAATGCCGCAGCCTGCTGCTGACCTTTCTCCAACGACCATTTGAAGAAGTTGAAAGCGGCCTGGCTTTGCTCAACGTTTTTTGCCTGCTTGTACATGATGATCCAGGTGGTCGCCGTGATCGGCCACGCGTTCTCGCCCGGTGCGTTGGTCATGATCAGGTTGAAGTCAAGGGCGTTGGCCCAATCGGCAGTATCAGCCGCTGCCTGGAAGGCCTTGGCGTTGGGCTCGACGAATTTGCCGGACGCGTTCTTCAGTGAGGCGTAGGTCATCTTGTTCTGCAGGGCGTAGGCGTATTCAACAAAGCCGATGGAGTTCTTGATCTGCTTCACGTAGGCCGAAACACCTTCGTTACCCTTGCCGCCCACACCGACCGGCCACGGCACGGTGGTGCCGAAACCGATTTTGGTTTTCCAGCCATCACTGACTTTGGAAAGGTAGTTGGTGAAGTTGTACGAGGTGCCCGAGCCGTCCGAGCGGTGGACCACGGTGATATTCGCGCCCGGCAGTTTCAAACCGGGGTTGAGGGCGGCAATCGCCGGGTCGTTCCAGGCCTTGATGTCACCGAGGAAGATCTTCGCCAGCACATCACCATCGAGTTTCAGCTGGCCAGCTGCAACGCCCTCGACGTTCATCACCGGCACGATGCCGCCAATCACGCTTGGGAATTGGCCGAGGCCGCCGGCCTTCAGTTCATCCGCCGACAGCGGCGCGTCGGACGCACCGAAGTCCACGGTAGCCGCCTTGATCTGGGCGATACCACCACCGGAGCCGATGGACTGGTAGTTGATCCGGTCACTGGAGCTTTTGCTGTATTCCTGGGACCACTTGGACAGCACCGGGTAGACGAAACTGGAGCCTGCGCCCGTGACGTCAGTGGCGTGAGCGACACCACTCAGGCACAGGGCAGTGAACAACACTGACAGACTCTTTTTGGTCAGCAACATCACGACGACACCTCAAAGGAAGGGGGCAGGTGGAGGGCTCCACCTGCCTGGGACGTGACGATTTAATTCCTGAAATGTGTCTGTTTAATGACGGTTTGGCTTTATGAAGAAACATTTAGAAATATCTGTGGGCGACCCCGGAAGGGATGTTCCGAGGTCGCTGCACTGATCAACCCTGGCTGCGCACCAGGATCGACTCATCGATCTGGGCGATCGACGTGACTCCGGTCAACGTCATGGCCACGCGCATTTCCTTGGCGAAGATATCCAGCAGGTTCTCCACGCCACGCTGCCCGTCGGCGGCCAGTGCGTAAGCCTGTGCACGGCCCAGCAGAACGCCCATGGCGCCCAGCGCGAGCATGCGCACCACGTCCAGCCCCGAGCGTACGCCGGAGTCCACCAGCACCGTCAGATCGCTGCCCACGGCTTGTACGATAGGCGCCAGTGCCTTGGCTGTGGACAGCACGCCATCCAACTGGCGCCCGCCGTGGTTGGATACGACGATGCCGTCGGCACCAAAGCTCACCGCGTCCTTGGCATCTTGTGGGTCGAGGATGCCTTTGATGATCATCGGGCCTTTCCAGAATTCGCGGATCCACTCCAGGTCTTTCCAACTGATGGAAGGGTCGAAGTTGTTGGCCAGCCAGCCGATGTAGTCCTTCAGTTGGGTGGGCTTGCCCAGGTACTTGGAGATGTTGCCCAGGTCGTGGGGGCGACCCAGCAGGCCCACATCGAAGGCCCAGGCCGGTTTGGTCATGGCCTGCAGGATTTGGCGTTGCGGCCCGTAGGCACCGGACATACCCGAATGGGCGTCGCGATAACGCGCGCCGGGGGTGGGCATGTCGACCGTGAACACGAGGTTTTTCACCCCGGCGGCCTGGGCGCGCTCCAGGGCGTTTTTCATGAAGCCGCGGTCTTTCAGCACATACAGCTGAAACCAGATCGATTGCGGGCTCTGGGACGCCACTTCCTCGATCGGGCACACGGAAACGGTCGACAGGCAAAACGGAATGCCCTTGTTCGCTGCCGCCTTCGCCGCCTGGACTTCACCACGCCGGGCAAACATGCCGGTCAGGCCCACCGGGCTGAGGACCACCGGCATCGCCAATGGCTGGTCGAACAACGTGGTTTCGAGGCTCAGGCTTTCGACGTTGCGCAGGATGCGCTGGCGCAGGCTGATATCCGACAGGTCGGAGCTGTTGGCCCTGAGGGTGTGTTCGGCGTAGGCGCCGCCGTCGATGTAGTCGAACAGGAAACGCGGCAGTTTGCGGCGGGCGGCTTCGCGGTAATCCGATGCAGACGAAATGATCATGAACAGTGATGCCCCGAGTGAAGAAAACGGTGGGGTGAGGATAGACAAAGGCCTTTCATGGTAAAAACAACTTTTCCAACTTGAATCAAGTCGCAAACGGAATACTCATGAACCTTCGTACGTTGCTGGCCTTTGTCGAAGTAGTTCGCCAGGGCAGCTTCTCACAAGCAGCCGAGGTGGTTTCGCTCACCCAGTCTACCGTCAGCAAGGCGGTCAAGACTCTGGAAGATGAATTGGGCACGCCGCTGTTCAATCGCATCGGCCACAAGAGCGAGCTCACGGCCGCCGGCGAAATTGCCTACCGCCGAGCGCTGGTGTTGCTGGCGGAGCGCAGTGACCTGGTGGCCGAGATCAACGACTTGCTGGGGCTCAAGCGCGGTGTATTGCGCATCGGCTTGCCGCCGGTGGGCAGTGGGGTGCTGTTTGCGGCGATGTTTGCCTTGTATCGGCAGCGCTATCCGGAAATCGAGATCGAGCTGATCGAGCATGGCAGCAAGAAGTTGGGCGAATGCCTGGAGGCCGGGGAGGTGGACCTGGCCGCGTTGCTGGTACCGGTGGCGGGAGAATTTGAATATCAGGATGTGCGCGTCGAGCCACTGATGGTGGTGATGCCGATCGACCATCCTTTGGCCGGGCGTAAAAGCGTCGATTTTTCCGACCTGGCTGATTCGCCCTTTATTCTGTTCGAGGCCGGGTTTGCGCTTAACCGGATCATTCTCACAGCCTGCGAGCGCAGAGGCGTAGTCCCGCGTATCACCGCCCGCAGTGCCCAGATCGACTTTATCGTCGACCTGGTTGCCGCAGGCCTGGGTGTTGCGTTTCTACCGAGCATGCTGGCTTACAAACACCTGCACGCCGGCATCGCCCTGATCCAGCTGGACGAGCCCCAGACTGATTGGCACATCGCCCTGGCCTGGCGGCGACAGGCGCACTTGCCACCGGCGGCGCGGGCCTGGCTGGATCTGGCCCTGGAGATGGGGAATGTTCCGGACCCGACCCGGCCTGCGGTCTAGCCTTGTGCGACCAGGGGCAGGCGGCTCTTGACGACTTTTTGCAGCAGCAGGGCCAGCACCTCGGTGGAATACGGCTTCTGCAGCAAGACAAAACGGCTGGCCTCTTCCTGGGCGATACGCGCGTATTCGTCGTTGTAGCCGGTGGTGAGCACCACCGGCAGCCATGGGTACAAGGCTTCGATTGCGTCCAGCAACTCCAGGCCACTCATGCCGGGCATGGAGATATCGGAGAACACCACCTGGAAGCTTTCCGGGTTGGGGGCCAGGGCTTCCAGCGCGCTGTTCGCATCCGGCACCCACAGCACGTGAAAGCCCATCTGTTCCAGGGTTTGCGAGGTGTACAGGCCCACATCGGCGTTGTCCTCGACCATCAGCACGCACAAGCCTGAGACGATGGGCGAAACGCTGGTGTCTTGAGGTACCGGCATGGCACTTGGCTCGACCTTGGGCAGGTACAGCGTAAATTGGCTACCGCTGCCGCACTCGCTCTGTACCAGGATTTCCCCGCCTGATTGCTTGGCGAAGCCGTACACCTGGGACAAGCCCAGGCCGGTGCCCTGGCCGATACCCTTGGTGGTGTAGAAGGGCTCAAAGATCGCGTCGAGTTTTTCCGGCGGGATACCCGAGCCGGTGTCCGCCAGTTCGATGGTCACGTAATCGGCGACACGTACCGGGTGAGCGCGAACCGAGGGTAGCCAGCTTGCCGTCGAAACGGTGATGGTCAAATGCCCGTTGCCAGCCATGGCATCCCTGGCGTTCACCACCATGTTGACCAGCGCGGTATCGAACTGGCTTTCGTCGGCGTTGATAAAGCAGGCGTCGTCAGGCACCTGGATGCTTACCTTGACCCGCGAACCGGTCAGGCTGTCCATCATCTCGCCCACCCGCTTTACACTTTCGCCGACGTTGAACACCTCGGGTCGCAAAGCCTGGCGGCGGGCGAATGTGAGCAACTGGGCCGTCAGGCGGGCCGCGCGATCGACCGTGTTGGCGATGGCTTCCACGTATTTCACGCGGCGTGCTTCGCTCAGGGCAGGTGGCTTGAGCAAGTCGGCACAGGACTTGATCACCGTCAGCAGGTTATTGAAATCATGTGCGACACCGCCAGTGAGCTGGCCGATGGCTTCCAGTTTCTGTGACTGACGCAGGGCGTCTTCCGACAGTCGCAGGGCTTCCTTGGCTTCTTCCTCAGCCTGGATGTCGCGGCCCACGGCGTGGATGTAGTCGCTGTCGGGCACGGCCGTCCAGGCGATCATGCGGTAGCTGCCGTCCTGGTGGCGGTAACGGTTCTTGAAATTGGGGAAGTTCTTGCCATCGCCCAAACGGCTGACCGCCGAGGATGAGACGGCCAGGTCGTCGGGGTGAACCAGGGCCAGCAACTGGCTGCCCACCAGGTCGTTTTCGGCGTGGCCGAGCATGCGTGTCCAGGCCGGGTTCACGGCGGAGATCACACCGTCGAGTTGTGCCACCAGCATCAGGTCCGGCGACAGGCGCCAGATACGGTCGCGATCGCGAGTGCGTTCGACCACCCGCTGTTCCAGGGACTCGTTGAGTTTGCGCAGGGACTCTTCGGCTTCGCGCAGGGGCGTGATGTCCCGGGACACGCAGAGGATTTTCTCCGGCAGGCCGTCACTGCCCATGATCGGGCTGACGTTCACGTGCCACCATTTAAGGTTGCCGGCCAGGGTGTGGGCAGCGCCGACAAAGCTGGCATTGCGACCGGCCTTGGCGGCCTCAACGGCAGCCTTGGCATCGAGATTGCCCTGGTCGTGCCAGAAGTCGGGCCAGGGGCAGCCGCGGATCGCATTGAAGTCGCTGACTTCCATGATCTGCTTGCCGCCTTCGCTCATGAAGGTCAGGCGGGCGTCGAGGTCCAGCACCTTGATGCAATCGTTGATGCTGGCAAGCACGCGTTCGGTGAAGGCTTCGCTGTGGTTGAGGCCCGCGGCGGACAAATCACTCTCGCCAGATTCAGGTGGGCTGTTTGTCTCAGGACCCGTCCCGATAGTGCTATTCATTTGAGTGCTGCCACGCGTGTTAAATGGCCGTCATCATGTCATTGCGACACTTATATCACCAGCGCCTTCACGCTTATTCGATGGCAGGCAATCCGGCATGCTCCAAGCGTGACGGCGAGATTAAAACCCGTCAGTCATATTCAGGTTCCGGGGTCTGAATAAGTGCTGGAAAAACCGTCGAAGTCTTTGAAAGAAATAGGATTGTCGGACAATTTTGCGCATGAAAAACTCTTCATAATTTGCCCGCTCGAAGATTGGTAGCTTCCTCTCGCTGCCCAATAATTCGAGTTCTAATAATGAATAAAAAACTCTTCAAGAGCGCTTTGGCGCTGTCGATTTCCCTTGCCTCCACTTCCTTGTTTGCCGGTGGTTTTGCCCTCAACGAACAAAGCATCAGTTCAATGGGGACCGGTTACGCCGGGCGTTCCTCCTCCGCGGATGACGCCAGCACGGTGTTTGGCAACCCGGCGGGCATGTCTCGTCTCAAGCAGAATGAAGTGAGCATCGGGGCGACCTACCTGGATGCCAAGTCGAACATCAAGGATGCCAGCTCCAGCCAAGGTGGCGTGGACAACCCCGGCACCAACAAAGGCGATATGGTCCCCGGCATCGCCGTACCGATGGGCTACCTGGTGACGCCGATTGATGAACACTGGGCGTTTGGCCTGGGAATCTACGCGCCGTTCGGCCTCGTGACCGACTATGAACACAGCTTCCAGGGCAATGGCTTTGGCAACAAAAGCAAGGTTCAAGTCATCACGGTGCAGCCAACCGTCAGCTATGCCTTCAACGACAAGGTTTCGGTGGGCTTCGGTCCGACCTTCAACCGTATCAGTGGCGAACTGGACTCCAAGGTCCCGGCATTTGGCCTCGGCACGGAAAGCGTAAAGGTCAAGGGCGACGACACTGCCACCGGTTTCAACGCCGGTATCCTGGTACAGCCGATTGAAAGCACGCGCATTGGTGTGACCTACCACTCGCAGGTTGTGTATCACCTGTCGGGCAAAACCAACGCCTCGGGGGTGCTCACCGACCTGGTGGATGGCGGCCCGCAGCGGTATGACGCCAAGCTGGATGTCACCACGCCGTCGTCCGTGGACTTCTCGGTCACCCATAAACTCAACGATGACTGGACCCTGTACGTCGGCAGCACCTACACCCGCTGGAGCCAGTTGAAGAAGATTACGATCAACAACAGTGGCGTCTCTGACCTCGCCACCGAACTGGCCGGCCTGAACTCCATCACCGAAGAACAGCACTGGCATGACACCTGGTCTCACGCCATCGGCCTGTCGTACCAGTTGAACAAGCAACTGGTGCTGCGTACCGGCTTTTCGGTGGACCAGACGCCCACCAACAACACCGACCGGTCCGTACGTATTCCTACGGGCGATCGCACGGTGTTCAGCTTGGGCGCCGGCTGGACGCCAGTGGATAACCTGACCTTCGACGTCGCTTATTCCTACCTGAAAGAAGAGCCGATCAAGGTCCGCGACAATAATCCGCAACTGGCGCTGACCTACGACGCCAAGTATGAAAACAGCGCCAACGGTTTCGGCGGTTCGGTGACTTACCGCTTCTGATGCACCGGAAGAGGGCAAAGAGTCAGTTTTCTGACATGGCTCTTTGCTAGCAATTGTATCAATCGTGCTACCAAACCTTCCCTGTCTTGGTTAAATTGGCTGCAATCCAGTTCAAGACAGGGATCGTCATGACTAGGCTTTCGCCGATCAGCTCCGCCATCGCCCTTACCAATCGACCCGCCGTTACCCCGCCAGCTACGCAGGCGCCAGAAACGGACGCCGCTGCCGTGCGACCTTCCTCGGTGGTCAGCCTTGGCAATGTCACGGTAGACGTTCAAGCCGAGACGTATTCCCGCAACGGCCAATTGCCCGGCCATGGGCCGATCAATGCCTGGGAAAGTGACAGCGACGATGCGGTTACCAAAGCGATCAGCACGAATTTCCCTGCACTGCCCAGAGGTACAGGCTTCAGCGGCCTGGGCGCTACCCTGATCGAGCAATTTGCGAAGAGCGGTACCGACATTTCCCAGTCGGCGCTGAGCACCAGCTCTTCCAGGACCCAAAGCCCCGCCGAACTCAAGGTTCAACAGGCGCTGCTGCACAGCAAGGCCGACAACCTGGTCAGCCTGATTGTCAAGACGGCCAGCGGCAAGACCGTCACCTTCAGCCTGGCCAGCCAGTCCGCAGGCCTGGCCGTGCAGGCGAAGGTGGACGGTGGCGCCCTCAGCGCCGCCGAACTCAAGGAAGTCGCCAAGTTGGGCGAAGCCTTCCAAGACGCGATCGACGGCCTGGCCGCCCAGCCGCCGAAACTCGAGCTGAGCAAGCTGACGCAGTTTGATTCCAGCGTATTGGCTTCGGTGGACCTCAGCGGCAAATTGAAAGTGAGCAATACTGACGACCTCACGCTTGCATTCCATGCGGACAGCCAGGGCCGCACCACGCGCATGAGTAGCCCGGCGGGGGAAGTGAATCTCTCGGTCGACCTGAAGAACGCCGGCATCCTCGGCAACGCCAAGCAACAGGCAATCGCGCTGAAAAGCTACCTGGCCCAGTTCGACAAGGCCCAGGCGCGGGGCAAGGCAGATGCTGACCTGATGGCGATGTTCAAGGATGCGTTTACCGCCATGAACAGCAACTACCCGCAGGGCGCCAAAGCGCCTGCGCCGCTGACCCGCAGCGCGGCAGATCAAGGCCTGCTGACGGGCCTGGCGGATTTCAAGGCCTCCATCAGCCAGGCGGCCAGTTCCCCCAACCCGGCGCGCCCAGGGGAAACCGATACGTTTGCCTATGGGATTTCCCAGAAAACGCGCATCGGCGGCAATGACCTCTCCAATCGCACGATCGATCAGGTCCAGCGATCAAGCCTCAAGGCCAGTTTCCATCAGGGCCTGGATGGCGGGAAGCCGCCGGCTTTCGATACCAGGCGCGAGTCGCAGAACTACCTCTATGTGCAGGTCGACGACAAGGCCAGCAGTGCGGCGAACATCACCTACAAGGATGGCTTCCTGACCAACGCCTCCGTGGACCAAAGCACCAGCCAGAACACCCGCACCCAGCGATACGAGATGGCTCGACTGGTTAACGACAGCGTGGTACCGAACGAGGCCACCAGCCATCGCGACTACCTGGTACTGCTGGAATATGCGGCGCGGGAAGGCAAGAGTGCCAAGGGCGCCGATGAAACCATCCTGAAGGATGCCCTGGCGAACATGCATCAGTGGGCGTTGCTGCAAGACGATCCGTCCGCTTTGCCCGGTTAAACCGGTCGTTGTAAAAAAGGGAAACCCCTGGCCGGGTTTCCCTTTTTCATGCCTGGCCGAATCCCAGATTAGGCTTTTGAAACCATTCGATATTCTGTAGCCTTGCGCAGCTTCACCGTGCTTGATGAACACAATCACTTCGTCCGGCGGCGCCCGAAAGGCTCCAGAGCCGGTGGTACACTCGACTTTCGCGCAACTGCGCCTGCAGGTCTTGCGAACATGACGCAAATTTCCGAACGCCTTCTGGTCCAAGCCCACCTCGACGCCAAGCAGCCCAAGGTGCTGAGCGCCGAAGAAGAGGCGGGCTACCGCGCCGCCATCGCCGCCGAGCTCAAGGCTCAGGACGCGGTGCTGGTGGCACACTTCTACTGCGACCCGGTGATTCAGGCCCTGGCCGAAGAAACCGGTGGCTGTGTCTCCGACTCCCTGGAAATGGCCCGCTTCGGCGCGGCGCACCCGGCCAAGACCGTATTGGTGGCGGGCGTGCGATTCATGGGGGAGACGGCCAAGATCCTCACGCCTGAAAAACGCATCCTGATGCCGACACTGGAAGCCACGTGCTCTCTGGACCTTGGCTGCCCGGTGGATGAGTTCTCGGCATTCTGTGATCAGCACCCTGAGCGCACGGTGGTGGTATATGCCAACACGTCGGCGGCGGTGAAAGCCCGTGCTGATTGGGTGGTGACTTCCAGTTGTGCGCTGGAGATTGTCGAAAGCCTGATGGATAACGGCGAGACGATTATCTGGGGGCCGGACAAGCACCTGGGCACCTATATCCAGCGTCAGACGGGTGCAGACATGTTGCTGTGGGATGGTGCGTGCATCGTGCACGAGGAGTTCAAGTCCAAGCAGTTGGAGGACATGAAGGCGTTGTACCCGGATGCAGCGATTCTGGTGCATCCGGAGTCGCCCACTTCGGTGATTGAGTTGGCGGATGCGGTGGGGTCTACCAGCCAGTTGATTGCGGCGGCGCAGCGGTTGCCGAACAAGACGTTTATCGTGGCCACCGACCGCGGCATTTTCTACAAGATGCAGCAGCTGTGCCCGGACAAGGTGTTTGTCGAGGCGCCGACGGCGGGGAATGGGGCGGCGTGTCGCAGTTGTGCGCATTGCCCGTGGATGGCGATGAATACCCTGGAGCGCACGCTGCAGTGCTTGCGTGAGGGGAGTAATGAGATTTTTGTTGAGCCTTCGGTGATTCCGCAGGCGGTTAGACCGCTGAAGCGGATGTTGGATTTTACTCAGGCGGCTCGGTTGAGGTTGGCGGGGAATGCTTGATCTTGTTTGAGTACATATCCGTTATTTAGGTAACGGCCGCTTATGGTTCC
>NZ_JACAPH010000034.1:0-59695 GCF_013385805.1 Pseudomonas sp. C6002
ACAGCAAATCGCAACCGTCTGGCAAGACGTGCTGAAACTGGAGCGGGTTGGTCTCACCGACAACTTCTTCGAACTGGGTGGCGACTCGATTATCTCGATTCAAGTGGTCAGCCGCGCCCGGCAGTCCGGCATCCGCTTTAGTCCAAAAGACCTGTTCCAGCACCAGACGGTGCAGGCATTGGCGACTGTCGCGCAGACCGGTGACCCGGTGCAGGTAATCGATCAGGCTGCGGTGCAGGGCCCGGCGTTGCTGCTACCGATTCAACAGGCTTACTTTGCCGACGCCATCCCGCAGCGTCATCACTACAACCAGTCGGTGCTGCTGCAACCGGCCCGTGCGCTGCAAGCGGCGCTGGTGGAGCAAGCATTGCAGGCGCTGG
The DNA here is from genome assembly GCF_013385805.1 of Pseudomonas sp. C6002. Taxonomy (NCBI): domain Bacteria; kingdom Pseudomonadati; phylum Pseudomonadota; class Gammaproteobacteria; order Pseudomonadales; family Pseudomonadaceae; genus Pseudomonas; species Pseudomonas sp. C6002. The sequence goes on from NZ_JACAPH010000034.1 coordinate 381, forward strand.
TGCTGCATCACGATGCGTTGCGGGTGATGTTCAACGAAAGCGCCGAAGGCTGGAGTGCCAGCCATCGCGACGCATCGATGCGCAATGATCTGTTATGGGTGCGCCCGGTGGCCGATGCTGGCGCGCTGGAAGTGCTGGCCAATCAAGCCCAGCGCAGCCTGAACCTGCAAACCGGACCCTTGCTGCGCGCCGTGTTGGCGACCCTGGACGATGGCACCCAGCGGCTGTTGCTGGTGATCCATCACCTGGCGGTGGACGGTGTGTCGTGGCGGATTCTGTTCGACGACCTGCAAACGGCCTACAACCAATTGCTCGCCGGGCAAGCCTTGCAATTGCCGGCCAAGACCAGCTCGGTCAAGGCGTTTGCCGAACAGTTGCAAGCGCATGCACGCAGCGCGCAATTGCAGCAGCAGTTGGCCTACTGGCAGGCGCAACTGCAAGGTGCGCCGGCTGACCTGCCGTGCCTCAACCCCGAGGCGAGCCCACAGAACGGCCAGGCCATCACTGTTCATACGCGCCTGGACAAACACCTGACGCGGCAACTGCTGCAGGAAGCGCCGGCCGCCTATCGCACTCAGGTCAACGACCTGTTGCTGACCGCCCTGGCGCGGGTGGTCTGCCGTTGGACCGGGCATGCAAGTACCTTGATCCAGCTTGAAGGCCATGGTCGCGAAGAGTTGTTTGCCAACATCGACCTGACGCGCACCGTGGGGTGGTTCACCAGTATGTTCCCGGTCCAGTTGTCGCCGGCGGCGGCACTCGGGGACTCGATCAAGTCGATCAAGCAAGGGTTGCGATCGATCCCGGACAAGGGGGTGGGTTTCGGCGCGCTGCGCTTCCTCGGTGACGAGGCCAGCCGGTCAGCCTTGCAAGCGCTGCCGGTGCCGCGCATTACCTTCAACTACCTGGGGCAGTTCGACGCCAGCTTCGATAAGGAACAGGGCGCGTTGTTCAGCCCGGCCAGCGAAAGCGCCGGTGAAGAGCAAAGCGCGATGGCGCCCCTGGGCAATTGGCTGAGCCTCAACGGGCGGGTATTTGATGGCGCACTGAGCCTGGGCTGGACGTTCAGCCACCAACAGTTCGAGCAGGCCACCATCCAGCAACTGGCCGACGATTATGCCGTGGAACTGGCTCTGTTGATCGGTCATTGCTGCGATCCTGCAAACCATGGCATGACGCCTTCCGACTTCCCGCTGGCCAGCTTTACCCAACCGCAGCTCGATAACCTGGGCCTCGCCGCCCGTTCGGTGGATGACATCTACCCGCTGGCGCCGATGCAGCAGGGCATGCTGTTCCACAGCTTGTACGAACACGGCAGCGGTCAGTACATCAATCAGATGTGCCTGGACATCGACGGTCTCGACCCACAGCGTTTCGAAGATGCCTGGCAGGCGGCGGTCGACGCCCATGACATTTTGCGCAGCAGTTTCATCTGGGAAGGCAGCGAGCAACCGGTGCAGGTGGTGCATAAACAGGTGCGCGTACCCTTCACCGCGCTGGATTGGAGCACACGCACGGATGCCCCGCAGGCCCTCGTCGAGTTGGCGTCCAGCGAGCGCGACCAGGGTTTCGACCTCGCCCTCGCGCCGCTGCTGCGGCTGGTGCTGGTCAAGACCGCTGAACAGCGTTATCACCTGATTTATACCCATCACCACATTCTGATGGACGGCTGGAGCAACTCGCAGCTGCTGGGCGAGGTGTTGCAACGTTACGATGGCCAGGTGCTGCCGCGCCCGGCCGGCCGCTATCGTGACTACATCGCCTGGCTGCAAGGGCGTGATGCCAAGGCCAGTGAAACGTTCTGGCGTGCGCAACTGCACGCGCTCGACGCGCCGACGCGCCTCGCCGAAAACCGTTTCGCCGCGCCGCAGCCGGCTGTCGAGACCAGCCATGCCAGCCTGTATCACTCACTGTCCCAACAGCAGACCCAACGCCTGGGCGAATTCGCCCGCCAGCAAAAGGTCACCCTCAACACCGTGGTCCAGGCGGCCTGGTTGCTGCTCCTGCAACATTACACCGGGCATGACACGGTGGCCTTCGGCGCCACGGTGTCCGGACGCCCCGGCGAACTCAAAGGCGTCGAACAGCAGATAGGCCTGTTCATCAATACCTTGCCGGTGATTGCCAGCCCCCGGCCGGAACAATCGGTCACCAGCCTGCTGCAACAGCTTCAGGCCCGCAACGTTGCGTTGCGCGAGCATGAACACACGCCGCTGTTCGAGATTCAGCGCTGGGCCGGGCAGGGCGGTGAAGGCCTGTTCGACACGCTGCTGGTGTTCGAAAACTACCCGCTGGCCGAGGCCCTGCAAGCGCAGGCACCGTCAGGCCTGAGCTTCGGCACGGTGGGTAATCAGGAACAGACTAATTTCCCGTTGACCCTGGCCGTTAATCTCAATGAGACCCTGAGCCTGCACTTCACTTATGCCCATGCTGCGTTCCATACACATACAATCCAGCGCCTGGCTGAGCAGGTGGAGCACGTGCTCGCACAGATGGTGAGCCTGGCCGCCGACCGTAGCCTGGGCGATATCGACCTGGTTGGCGCGGCGACGCGCACCGTGCTGTTGCGCGACTGGAATGCCACGGCAGTGCCGGCCACCGACCGACGCCACGTTCATCAATGGTTCGAGTCCCAGGCTCGACGCACGCCTGATGCGCCGGCCCTGTTGGCCGATCAAGCGTCGCTGACCTATGCCCAGCTCAACCTGCGCGCCAATCGCCTGGCTCATGCGTTGATCGAGCGGGGTGTAGGCCCGGACGTGTTGGTGGGACTGTGCATGCCGCGCTGCGTGCAGATGGTCGTCGGGCTACTGGCGATCCTCAAGGCCGGTGGTGCCTATGTACCGCTGGACCCCGCTTATCCACAGGATCGTTTGATGTACATGGTCGAGGACAGCGGCATTGCCTTGCTGTTGACCGAAACCAGCGTACAGCCGTACTTCGCCGACGTGGCCGTGGACTGCCTGCTGCTGGACGCACTGCCCGAGCGGTTCGATGGCTACGGCGAGCATGAGCCTTCGGTAACCGTCGACAGCCAGAACCTCGCCTATGTGATCTATACCTCCGGTTCCACCGGGAAACCCAAAGGCGTGACGATTCGCCATGGCGCCCTGAGCAACCATATGGAATGGATGCAGGGTTGCCTGAAGCTGGATCACAGTGACCGTGTCCTGCAGAAGACCGCCATCAGTTTCGACGCCTCGGTGTGGGAGTTCTGGTTGCCACTGATGAGCGGCGCGCAACTGGTATTGGCCGCGCCGCAATTGAACCTGGACTTGACCACCTTGTGGGTCGAGGTGGAGCGTTGGGGGATCAGTGTGCTGCAAATGGCGCCATCGTTGCTGCAGGCGCTGTTGCCGCTGGCGACCCGTGAACACCTGGCCTCCTTGCGCCTGCTGATGTGCGGCGGTGAAGCGCTGAGTGCGCACCTTTCCCGCCAGGTCCTGGGCCTCTTCGATGGCGAGCTGCGCAATCTTTATGGCCCCACGGAGGCCACGATTGATACCAGCAGCCATGCCGTGGCGGCCACTGTCGAAGACGACGGGCGAATCATCGCCATCGGTCGTCCGATCAACAACGTATGCACCTATGTGCTGGACGGCGCCTTGCAGCCTTGCGCCGTGGGGGCGATTGGCGAGTTGTACATCGGTGGTGAATCCCTGGCCCGTGGTTATCACCAGCGTCCAGGGCTGACCGCCGAGCGCTTCGTTCCCGATCCGTTTGGCGAGTCGGCCGCTGCACGCCTGTATCGCACCGGCGACCTGGTGCGCCACGCCGAAAATGGCGTAATCGAATACATCGGCCGGATTGACCATCAGGTGAAAATCCGTGGCCTGCGCATTGAGCTGGGTGAAATCGAAGCCCGCCTCCACGCTCAACCTGAAGTACGAGACGCGGTAGTGCTGGCTCGGGAAACGGCGACCGGCACGAGCCTGGTGGGTTGGCTTGTCAGCCAGGACAGCAGCCTGGATAGGGCGGCCGAGGCGCGCTTGAGTGAACAGCTCAAGGCGCGGCTGGCACAACAGATGCCGGACTTCATGGTGCCCACCCATCTGGTCTTCCTCGATCAACTGCCGCTTACACCCAACGGCAAACTCGACCGCAAGGCATTGCCCGCGCCGGATACCCGCGCGCTGCATTCGGCTTACCTGGCGCCGCAAAGCGATCTGGAATGCAAGGTCGCGGCCATCTGGCAAGGCGTGCTCAACGTTGAGCAGGTCGGTCTGGCGGATGATTTCTTCGAGCTGGGCGGGCATTCGCTGCTGGTGGTGAATGTGGTGTCGCGCCTGCAGCTCGAACTGGGCATGAAGTTAACGCCCCAATTGATATTCCAATTTCCGGTCCTCGGTGCGTTTGTCGCGCAACTGGAGCAGACCGGCACGTCAATGAGCACGTCAAAATTGAGCAAGCTTGAAGCGCTGCTTGATGAATTCGAGGAGGTTTGATGGACACCGCTGTCGCACAACGTATTGCCAGGCGCTTCATAACGCTGCCGCTGGAAAAACGCCGTCTTTACCTGCAGAAAATGCTCGAAGAGGACGTTTCCCCGGCGAACCTGCCGATTCCGCCTGTCAGTGCCGAGTTCGACACGTTGTCATTGTCCTTTGCCCAGGAGCGTCAATGGTTTTTGTGGCAGCTGGACCCGGAAAGCGCGGCTTATCACATGCCTACGGCCCTGCGCTTGCGCGGTCCATTGGACATTGCGGCGCTGCAACAGAGTTTCAGTGCGCTGGTCGCGCGCCATGAGAGCCTGCGTACCACCTTCGTGGTGCACGGCGAGCAAGTGGTGCAGCAAGTGCAGGAGGCTGCACCGGTAAGTCTGCAGGTGCAGCCTCTGGCCCAGGTGCCGGATGCGGCGCAACTGCGGCATTTGATCGAAGACGAGACGCGCCGGCTGTTCGACTTGCAGCAGGGGCCCTTGTTGCGTACGTGCCTGTTGCAACTGGGCGCGGATGACCATGTGCTGATTGTCACCTTGCACCACATCGTTTCCGATGGCTGGTCGATGCAGGTAATGGTCGAGGAGTTGGTCAAGGGTTACGCCGCGTTCAGTCGAGGGTTGAGCCTGGAACTGCCAGCGTTGCCGATTCAATACAGCGACTACGCCATCTGGCAGCGGCACTGGATGGAGGCCGGCGAGCGGGAGCGGCAGTTGCAATACTGGACCGCGCAACTGGGCGGCGAGCAGCCGGTGCTTGAGCTCCCGACTGACGTTGCGCGCCCGGCCGTGATGAGCTATCGCGGTGCCCGGCTGGAGTTGGATATCGACGCCGCGCTGGCCTGCGGCCTCAAGCAGATGGCCCAGCGCGAAGGGGTCAGTCTGTTCATGATCCTGCTGGCCTCCTACCAGGCCTTGCTGCATCGCTACAGCGGGCAGAACGACATTCGGGTTGGCGTGCCGACCGCGAACCGTAACCGGGTGGAGACCGAGGGGTTGATCGGCTTTTTCGTCAACACCCAAGTGCTCAAGAGTGAGGTCGACAGCCAGGGCTCCTTCAGTGCCTTGCTGCAACAGGTCAAGCAGACTGCGCTGGATGCCCAGGCGCATCAGGACCTGCCGTTCGAGCAACTGGTGGAAGCCTTGCAGCCGCAACGCAACCTGAGCCACAGCCCGCTGTTTCAGGTGATGTTCAACCACCAGACCCAAGGCCCGGCGGGCGAGGGGCCGGCCGGTGAATTGAAGGTCGAGGGGCTGCGCTGGGATACCCATAGTGCACAGTTCGACTTGACCCTGGAAACCATGGAGCGCCCCGATGGCCTGTCTGCGGCGCTGATCTATGCCACGGATCTGTTCGGTGCAGACACGGTTGCGCGGATGGCCGGGCACTGGCAAAACCTGCTGCAGGCAATCGTCGCGAACCCGGCACAAAGCATCGGTGAGCTGCCGTTGCTTGACGCTGAACAGCGCCAAGCGCAGCTCGACGATTGCGTCCGCACGTCGGTAGCCACCCCGCAGGCGGGTTATGTTCATCGATTGTTCGAGGCTCAGGTGGCCCGCTCGCCGGAGGCGCAGGCGCTGGTCATCAATGGCCAGCGCTTGAGCTACGGGCAACTCAATACCCGGGCCAATCAGTTGGCGGTGGAGCTGCAACGTCACGGGGTGGGCGCGGGTGTGCTGGTGGGCATTGCCGTCGAACGCAGCCCGCACATGCTGATCGGGTTGTTGGCAATCCTCAAGGCCGGCGGCGCCTATCTGCCTCTCGATCCCGCGTTCCCGCAGGATCGCCTCGCCTACATGATTGAGGACAGTGGCATCGACCTGTTGCTGACCCAACATTCACTGCTCAGCCAGATCCCGGTGCCTGACACGGTCACTACGCTGGTGCTGGATCAACCAGGCAATTGGCTTGACGGCCATGCCGGTGACGATCTGCCAACCCGGCTGGATCCGGAGCACCTGGCTTATGTCATCTACACGTCCGGCTCCACCGGCCAGCCGAAAGGGGTGATGGTGCGACATGGCGCCCTGACCAACTTTGTCGCAAGCATGGCCAGGGTGCCGGGCATGACCGCCCAGGATCGGGCGTTGTCACTGACCACGTTCTCGTTTGATATTTTCGGCCTGGAAATCTACGTACCCCTGATGGTCGGCGCGTGCATCGTGCTGACCGGCCAGGAGGTGGCGCAGGACCCGTACGCCGTGCTGGCCCTGATCGACGCCGAACAGGTCAACGTGGTGCAGGCGACTCCCTCGACCTGGCGCATGTTGCTCGACAATGAACAGGCCCACGTGCTCCAGGGGTGCACGTGCCTGTGCGGCGGCGAGGCGTTGCCCCAGGAACTGGCGGTGCGCATGCTTGGCCTTGGCGGTGAAGTCTGGAATCTCTATGGCCCGACGGAAACCACGGTCTGGTCGGCGTTGCACCGGCTGCGTCCGCAGGCTGCGCAACCTTGGCTGGGCGGGCCAATCGACAACACATCGCTGTACATCGTCGGTGCAGACCTGATGCCGGTGCCCTATGGTGTTGCCGGCGAATTGCTGATCGGCGGGGACGGCCTGGCGCGGGGTTACTTCCAGCGCCCGGGATTGACCGCCGAACGTTTTGTTCCCCATCCGTTTTCCAGCACCGGCGAGCGGCTTTACCGCACCGGCGACCTCGCACGTCAGCGCCCGGACGGTATCCTCGAATACCTGGGGCGGATCGACCATCAGGTGAAAATTCGCGGTTTCCGCATCGAGCTCGGGGAAATCGAAGCGCGCCTGCTGGAGCAGGACGCTGTACGTGAAGCCGCGGTACTGGCCCAGGATGCCCCGGGCGGCCAGGCGTTGGTGGCGTATGTGGTCCCCGCCGCCGAATGGCAGGGCCTGGATGCCGACGGCCAGGGTCGCCTGCGCGACAGCCTGAACGCCCGGCTCAAGGCCAACTTGCCCGACTACATGGTGCCGGCGCATATGGTGCTGTTGCCAAGGTTCCCGCTGACCCCCAATGGCAAGCTGGACCGCAGGCAACTGCCCAAGCCCGATGCCAGCCAATGGCAGAAAACCTACGTGGCTGCGCAGACACCGGTGCAGCAAGCGGTGGCGGCGATCTGGGCCGAGGTGCTCAACGTGCCGCGGGTTGGCCTGAGTGACAACTTTTTCGAGCTGGGCGGCCATTCGCTGCTGGCGACCCAAATGGTTTCGCGGATTCGCCAGCAACTGCAAGTCCAGGTGCCTTTGCGCCTGCTGTTCGCCCATAACACCCTGCAAGCATTTGTCGAGGCGATGGCCCCGGCATCGTTGACTCCTGAACAGGCCATCCCGCGCGTTGCACGCGACCAGCCGCTTGCCCTGTCATATGCCCAGCAACGGCAATGGTTTTTGTGGCAATTGGAGCCCACCAGCAGCGCCTACCATATTCCCGCGGCCCTGCGTTTGCGCGGACACCTTGATCTGGCGTCCTTGCAACAGTGTTTTGACGCCCTGGTGGCGCGTCATGAGAGCTTGCGTACCCGGTTTGTGCTGGAGAACGAGCGTCCCGTACAACGGGTCGACGCGCCGGCACCGGTGGCGATTGCGCTTGAGTCGGCGGCTGCCGGGCTGGATGACCCTGGCCTGCGCGGCTTGATTGAAACTGAAACCCGCCAACTCTTTGATCTGCAGCGTGGGCCGTTGCTGCGGGTCAAGCTGTTGCAACTGGGCGCTGAAGATCACGTGCTGATCCTGACCCAGCACCACATCGTGTCGGATGCCTGGTCGATGCGGGTCATGATCGATGAGCTGATGCAGTTATACCGCGGCTTCAGTCAAGGCCAACCGGCGGCGTTGGCGGCACTGCCGATCCAGTATGCCGATTACGCACAGTGGCAGCGTCAGTGGCTGGCGGCGGGTGAGCAGCAACGGCAGCTCAGCTACTGGACAGAACAGTTGGGCGGCGAGCAACCGGTCCTTGAACTGCCAACCGACCATCCACGTCCGGTTCAGCAAAGCTATCGTGGGGCCCGGCTGCCGATCACCCTCGAGCCGTCCCTGGCCGAGAGTCTCAAGCGCCTGGCGCAGCAGCAAAACACCACACTGTTCATGCTGCTGCTGGCCGGCTTCCAGACCTTGTTGCACCGCTACAGCGGGCAGCAGGATATTCGTGTCGGGGTACCGATTGCCAACCGCAATCGCCTGGAAACCGAAGGGATGCTGGGTTTCTTCGTCAACACCCAGGTACTCCGGGCCGACATTGAGGGGCACCTGCGCTTTGACCAATTGCTTCATCAGGTCAAGCAGCGGGTACTGGGAGCACAGGCCCATCAGGACCTGCCGTTCGAGCAACTGGTGGAGCTGCTTGCACCTGCACGCAACCTGAGCCATACGCCATTGTTCCAGGCCATGTTCAACCATGCCAGTGATGCTCGTCGCGAGGCGATTGAACTGCCGGGGTTGAGCCTGGAGCAATTGACCTGGGATTCGGGCAGCGTGCAGTTCGACCTCTCCCTGGATACGTTCGAGTACAGCGAAGGCATCAGTGCCGCACTGTCCTATGCCTCTGACTTGTTTGAGCCAGCCACCGTCGCACGCCTGGGCGAACACTGGCTGAACCTGCTGCGCGCGATTGTGGCCAACCCCACCCAGCGCATCGCCGAATTACCGATGCTCGATGCGGTGCAGCGCCGGATGATGGTTGAGGACTGGAACCGCACGTTCGCCCATTACCCGAACAACCAGCCGGTGCACCACTTGATCGAAGCCCAGGTGGAGCGGGCCCCGCATGCCGTGGCGTTGGTGTTCGAGGGGCAGTCGCTGACCTATGCCCAGCTCAACGCGCGGGCCAACCGATTGGCTCATGCCTTGATCGCGCGTGGCGTAGGCCCCGATGTGCTGGTGGGCATTGCACTGCACCGCAGCCTGGAAATGGTGGTGGGCCTGTTGGCGATCCTGAAGGCCGGCGGCGCTTATGTACCGCTGGACCCGGAATACCCGCCGGAACGCCTGTCCTACATGATCGACGACAGCGGCATCGAATGGTTGCTGACCCAGCAAGCGCTGGTCGCAACCTTGCCGCTGCCGGAACGGGTGCGCACGCTGATACTCGATGGTGACGATGCCTGGCTGGCCGGTGAGGCGCAAGGCAACCCCGAGTCGCGGGCCGTCGCGCAAAACCTCGCCTATGTGATTTACACCTCCGGATCCACTGGCAAACCCAAAGGGGCTGGCAACAGCCACGGTGCCCTGACCAACCGGTTGTGCTGGATGCAACAGGCCTACGGGTTGCACGCCGACGACCGCGTGCTGCAAAAAACGCCGTTCAGCTTCGATGTGTCCGTCTGGGAGTTTTTCTGGCCGCTTATGACCGGCGTCCGCTTGGTCGTGGCGTCGCCAGGGGATCATCGCGATCCACAGAAGCTGGTCCAATTGATCGAGCGCGAAGGCATTACTACCCTGCATTTCGTCCCGTCGATGCTGCAAGCGTTCGTGCTGGATGCCAATGTCAGCCGCTGCACCAGCCTCACCCGTATCGTTTGCAGTGGCGAAGCGTTGCCGATCGATGCGCAGCAGCAGGTCTTCGCCAAGCTGCCGGGCGCGGGGCTGTTCAATCTCTACGGCCCTACCGAAGCCGCAATTGATGTCACCCACTGGACCTGTCGTGACGAGGGCCGTGACGCCGTGCCCATCGGCGAGCCGATTGCGAACTTGATGACCTACATTCTCGACGCCGAGCTCAACCCGGTGCCCTGCGGCGTCAACGGCGAACTGTACCTCAGCGGCCAGGGACTGGCGCGTGGGTATCACCGTCGCCCGGAGCTGACGGCCGAACGATTCGTGGCAAGCCCGTTTGTCGCGGGTGAACGGCTGTACCGCACGGGCGACTTGGCCCGTTACCGCGTTGACGGGGTGATTGATTACATTGGCCGTATCGACCATCAGGTGAAAATCCGCGGCTTTCGTATCGAGCTGGGTGAAATCGAGGCCCGTCTGCTGGAGCACGGGGCCGTGCGCGAAGCCGTGGTGGTGGCGCAGGACAGCCGCAACGGCAAAGCCCTGAGTGGCTACGTCGTTACCCAGCCTGGCGCCGCCAGCGACTGGCCGGCACTGCGCGAGGCGCTGACTGCGCATCTGCGCCAGACCCTGCCGGAACACATGGTGCCGACGCACCTGACGCCGCTGGAAAAAATGCCTCTGAGCCCCAACGGCAAACTCGACCGCAAGGCTCTCCCGGTGCCAGACATGGCTGAGGTACAGCAGGACTTCGTGGCTCCCGCCAATGCAGTCGAAAGTGCCCTGGTCGAGATCTGGCAAGCCGTGCTCGGCGTGGCCCGGGTGGGCACTGCCGATAACTTCTTCGCCTTGGGCGGTGACTCGATCAATTCGATTCAAGTGGTCAGCCGTGCACGTCAGCAGGGAATCGGCCTGGCCCCCAAGGACCTGTTCCTGCACCAGAACATCCAGGCGCTGGCCCGGGCTGCGAGCGCCGATCAAGCCGCAACGATCGATCAGGGGCCGGTCAGCGGTGACAGCCATCTGGTTCCGATGCAGCACTGGTTCTTCGCCAATGACATGGCGCACCGTGACCACTGGAACCAGTCGCTGATGCTGACCCCGCGCGAGCCATTGGACGGCGCATGTCTGCAGCAGGCCCTTGAGCACGTGGTGGCCCATCATGACGCCTTGCGCTTGCGCTTCGTGCAATCGGGCGATGGTACCTGGCAGGCCAGCCATGAGGCCGTCGGCGCACAACCGGTAGGCCTCTGGCAGCGCCAGGCAGAGAACGCCGATGAGATCATCGCCATTGCCAACCAGGCGCAACGCAGCCTCGACCTGCAACACGGCCCGCTGTTGCGTTGCAGCCTGATCGCAGTGCAGGACGGCAGTTCGCGCCTGCATCTGGCGATTCACCATCTGGTGATGGACGGTGTGTCGTGGCGCGTGCTGCTGGAAGACTTGCAAACGGCCTACCGGCAACTGGCGGTAAACCAGCCTGTGGTGTTGCCACCCAAGTCCACCGCGTTCAAGGCGTGGGCCGAGCAGTTGCAGGGCTACGCCCACAGCGAAGGGCTGGCTCGGGAGTTGAGTTACTGGACCGGGCAACAGGCCCATGCGTTGCCGGAACTGCCACGGGCGCGGCCTGAGGGCAGCCAGGCTTCGGTGCATGGCCATTCGGTCAACACGCGTCTGGATACAGAACAGACTCGGCGCCTGCTCAAGCAGGCACCGTCGGCCTATCGCACCCAGGTCAACGACCTTTTGCTCAGTGCCCTGGCGCAGGTGATTTGCCAGTGGACTGCGCAACCTGCGTGCCTGGTGCAACTGGAAGGCCATGGCCGTGAGGAACTGTTCGGCGACGTCGACCTGAGCCGCACGTTGGGCTGGTTCACCAGCCTGTTCCCGGTGGTATTGACCCCATCGGTGCACGCGGCAGACACCATCAAGGGCATCAAGGAACAGCTGCGCGCGGTGCCGAACAAGGGCCTGGGTTATGGCGTGCTGCGTTACCTCGGTGCAGAGGATGTCCGCTCGCGTCTGGCGAAACTCGCGCAGGCCCGGATTACCTTCAACTACCTCGGCCAGTTCGACCAGAGCTTTGATGAGCAGGCGTTATTCGCGCCGAGCGAGGAGGGCAGCGGGGCTGGGCACGCTGATGACGTGGCGCTGGGCAACTGGCTGACCATCGATGGCCGGGTGTACAACGGCCAGTTGTCCCTGGACTGGACCTTCAGCCGCGACGTTTTTGATGAGGCCACCGTCCAGCAATTGGCCGATGCCTACGGCGTCGCGTTGCAGGCACTGATAGAGCATTGCTGCGGCGAAGAGCATCAGGGCCTGACGCCGTCTGACTTCCCGCTGGCCCGTTTGACCCAGGCGCACCTTGACGGCTTGCCGGTGCCCGTGGCGCAGGTGCAAGACGTCTATGCGTTGTCACCGATGCAAGAAGGCATGCTGTTCCACACCCTGGCCGACGACAGCAGCGGTTTGTACATCAACCAGATCAGCCTGCCGGTACACGGGCTGGATACCGAACGCTTCGCCGCAGCCTGGCAATCGGTGATTGAGCGTGAGGACATTCTGCGGACCAGCTTTCACTGGCAGGATGGCTTGAGCGCCCCGGTGCAAATTGTCCACCGCCAGGCCGAATTGCCGCTGCTGATCGAAGACTGGCGCGGCCGGGACATCAGCGAACAGGCGATCGGCGAGCGCGCAACGGCTGATTACCTGCAAGGGTTCGATCTGGCCCGTGCGCCGTTGCAGCGTGTGCTGTTGCTGCGGCTTGAGGACGACCGCTACCAGATGATCTGGACCTGCCATCACATCCTGATGGACGGCTGGAGCAGTTCGCGACTGTTTGGCGAGGTAATGCAGTTTTATGCCCAGGGCCACGTGCCGACACGCAACGGTCGTTACCGCGAGTTCATCGAATGGCTGCAACGCCAGGATCAACGGGCGCTGGAGGGCTTCTGGAGAAGCCGTCTTGCGACGCTGGAGCAGGCCACCTCGCTGAACCAGGCGATGTTCCCGCGGCATGTCGAGGATTTGCCCGGGCACCAGGCGCTTTACTCACGTTGGGATGCGGTGCAAACCGCACGCCTGCAACAGGCTTGCCGCGCCTTGCAAATCACCCCCAACACGCTGATCCAGGGCGCGTGGCTGTTGTTGCTGCAACGCTTTACCGGGCAGAACACTGTGGTGTTCGGTGCCACCGTGGCTGGCCGTCCTGCGGGGTTGGCCAATGCCGACAACATCCTGGGGCTGTTCATCAATACGCTACCGGTGATCCAGACCCTGGAACCCGCGCAGCCGCTGGATCAGTGGCTGCAAGCGTTGCAGGCCTGCAACATGGACATCCGTGAGTACGCACACGCGCCGCTGGCGGATATCCAGCGCTGGTCGGGGCTGGGTGGGCAAGGGCTGTTCGACAGCATCATCGTGTTTGAAAACTACCCGATCGATGAGCGCCTGGGTGAGCAACAGGACACCGGCCTGAGTTTCGGCGAGTCGCGTAACCATGACGTGACCAACTTTGCGATGGACCTGGCGGTCAATCTCGGCGAACAGTTGTCGATCGAATATCTGTTCCTGCGCAATGCCTTCAGTGTCGAGGCGGTAGAGCAGATTCGCCGCTGCATGGAAGACACCCTCGAGGCCATGATCGTTACGCCGACGGCGCGCCTGGGCAACCTTCAGCGCCTTGGGGCCGAGCAGTGGCGAGCCTTTGAGCAGTGGAGTGCGGCGCCGAATGCCAGCTATCACGCGCAGCTCTTGCCGGAACTGATCGCACGCCATGCCGATTCGCGTGGCGAGGCGACGGCACTGGTGTGTGGGGGCGATTCGCTGAGCTACGGTGAGCTGGAACGTCGAGCCAATGGCCTGGCCCATCGCTTGATCGAGCTGGGGGCTGGGCCGGAAGTGGTGGTCGGGGTGGCCCTGGAGCGCTCCGTCGAGATGATCGTGGCGTTACTGGCGGTGATGAAAAGCGGCGCGGCTTATGTGCCGTTGGACATCGACTATCCGCCCGAACGCCTGGCGTTCATGATGCAAGACTCGGCGATGGCGCTGTTGCTGACCCATAGCCAGGTGCAGGCGCGCCTTCCGGCGGTGGAAGGCCTGGCGCAGCTGGCCATCGACACGTTTGACCGCGCCGGCTACAGCGACACGCCGCCCGCCAGCAGTTTGCTGGGCGCCAATCTGGCCTACTTGATTTATACCTCGGGCTCCACCGGTCGGCCGAAAGGCGTGGCAGTGGCGCATGGGCCGATGAGCATGCATTGCCAGGCCATCGCCGGGCTGTATGACATGGATGAGCGCACCCGCGAGCTGCATTTCATGTCATTTGCCTTCGACGGCGCTCATGAGCGCTGGCTCAGTACGCTATTGAGCGGGGGCACGCTGGTGATCCGCGATGCCAGCCTGTGGACACCGGAGCAGACCTTCGACGCCTTGCATCAACACGGCATCACGATTGCCTGTTTCCCGCCGGCCTACCTCAAGCAGTTGGCCGAGTACGCGGCCCATAGCCAACAGGAACCACCCGCGGTACGGGTGTATTGCTTCGGTGGCGATGCGGTGCCGGACCAGACCTTCGAACAAGTGAAAGCGTCACTGCGTCCACAGTTCTTTACCAACGGCTATGGCCCCACCGAAACCGTGGTCACGCCGATGCTCTGGAAGGTCCCGGTCGACACCCGGTGCGAGGCTGCCTATGCGCCGATCGGGCGTGCTGTCGGCGAGCGCGCGCTGTACGTGCTGGACGAAGACCTCAACCCGCTGCCGCCGGGGATTGCCGGTGAGCTCTACATCGGTGGCCAGGGCATTGCCCGCGGCTATTACCGTCGTCCGGACCTGAGTGCCGAGCGCTTTGTGCCGGACCCGTTCGGGTCGCCGGGCGATCGCCTCTACCGCAGCGGCGACCTGGTACGCCAGCGTGTTGATGGTGTGCTTGATTACGTCGGGCGTATTGACCACCAGATCAAGGTCCGGGGCTTTCGCATTGAACTGGGGGAAATCGAGGCGAGCCTGCGGCAACTGGACGATGTCAGTGACGCGTTGGTGATCGCCCGTGACAGTGCGTCGGGCAAGCAACTGATCGGTTATGTGGTGACGCCCGATGGCATGGCCATCGGTGATCGCCTCAAGGCGGACTTGCGCGCGCAATTGCCGGATTACATGGTGCCCACCCAGGTCATCTGCATGGCGGCGCTGCCTGTCACGCCCAACGGCAAGCTGGATCGCCAGGCCTTGCCGGAGCCTGAATTCAAGGGCGGCGAGTATGTTCCCGGCCGTACTCGTGACGAGCAACTGCTGGCACAGGTCTGGGCTGATGTGTTGCAAGTGGAACGCGTGGGCATCACCGACAACTTCTTCGAGTTGGGCGGTGACTCGATCCTCAGCCTGCAAGTCGTCTCGCGGGTACGCAACCACCCTGAACTGAAGATGGACCTCAAGCTGCGGGACCTGATGCGCGGGCAGACCATCGAGGCGATTTTCGAGCAGCGTTCAAGCACCGTCGCCACGCTGATCGAGGATGTTTCGCAGGTGGCCGCCGAGGGCCAGTTCAACCTGATTCCGATCCAGCAGTGGCTGTTCGACCAGCGTATGAGCGAGCCGCACCATTACAACCAGGCATTGATGCTGCGTGCACGCCAGGCGCTGAATCTGCCGGCGCTGGAGCTGGCATTGCGCTGCATGTTGAAGCAGCACGACGCCCTGCGCCTGCGCTTTCGTGAGGTGGGCGCACGCTATTACCAGCATTACCAGCCGCTGGAGGACATGCAGGCGCAATGGGCCACTGAGCCCTTGTTATGGCAACACACCGTGGCCGATGAAGCGGAGCTTGAGCTGTACGCCGAACAGGTACAGCGCAGCCTGGACCTGCAAGACGGGCCGGTGTGGCGTACCGCTCATGTGACGTTGGGCGATGGCCAGGTGCGGGTATTGATGGTGATCCATCATTTGGTGATCGACACCGTTTCCTGGCGTTTGCTGCTGCAGGATTTGCAGGTCGCTTATGAGGCTTACCGCAATGGCCAGGCGCCGGCCCTGCCGATTCGTACCAGCAGCTACCGGGCCTGGGCCGAGGGGCTGCAAGCGTACGCGGCGAATTATCCGGCGCAGGAGCAAGCCTGGTGGCTTGAGCAGATCGACCAGCCGGGCAGTGAGCTGCCGTGCGATAACCCGCGTGGCAAGAACCAGGTGCAGTACCAGTCGGTCGCGCTGATGGGCCTGTCGCAGGAACATACCCAGCAGTTGCTCAAGCAAGTGCCTGCGGTCTACCAGACGCAGATCAACGATGTGTTGCTCGCCGCGCTGAGCCGGGTGTTGTGCCGCTGGAGCGGGCAGCCTTCGGTATTGATCCAGCTCGAAGGCCATGGCCGCGAAGACCTGGTCAAGGACATCGACCTGAGCCGCAGCCTGGGCTGGTTCACCAGCATGTTCCCGGTGCGCCTGGCACCCGGTGCCGGGGCTGATATCGGGAGCTCGGTGCGTGCGGTGCAGCGGCAATTGGCGGCCGTACCGAACAAGGGCCTGGGCTACGGCATCCTGCGTCACATGAGCGGTGTGTCGATGGCCGATACCTTGCGCCTGGCACCCCAGGCGCGTGTCACCTTCAACTACCTGGGGCAGTTCGACCAGAGCTTCGATGACAAGGCGATGCTGGTGCCGGCTCAGGAGAGCTATGGCAGTTGCTACAGCCCGCAGGCGGCCCTGGGCAATTGGCTGGAAGTGGTGGGGCAGGTGTATGACGGACGCCTGGCGATGCGCTGTATTTTCAGCACGCGCCGCTACCGTGCCGAAACCGTCGAACAGTTGATGCGAGAGTACCAGGCCGAACTGGAGGCGCTGATCGAGCATTGCGTGGCACAAGCGGCTTAAGGATTGAGGCCGATCCATCGTTATACAAAGAGGGGCCCTTGTGGCTCCTCTTTCGTCTGTGGCTTTTTCATAAGGAAACCTGCGATGTCCTTGCATCCGGAACTCAATGCCTTCCTCGACCTGGCGCAAGAAAGCCAGGCGGACGGTCCTGGGCCGTTTCACCTGTCAACGCCCGCCCAAGCTCGTGAGGCGTTCGAGCGCACCACCGCGCAACTGCGCTGGCAGGCGCCTGCGCAGGTGCGCTGCAGCCACATCGAATTCACGGCACGCGATGGCGCGACGCTGGCGTTGCGTGTGTACCGTCCCGCTGACGTTTCGGCGCAGAGCCTGCCGGTGCTGGTGTACTTCCATGGCGGTGGCTACGTGGTCGGCAGCCTGGAATCCCATGACGGGGTGTGCCGCGAATTCTGCGCCAGAACTCCGTGTGCGGTGGTTTCAGTGGGTTATCGACTGGCGCCGGAGCACAGGTTCCCGACGCCGCTGAACGATGGCGCCGATGCCATGGCCTGGCTGGCCGATAACGCTGCAGCCGAAGGCCTGGACCTCACCCGCGTGGCTTTCGGTGGCGACAGTGTGGGGGCCACGCTGGCGACGGTGCTGGCGTTGCAGTCGGTGCTCGAGCCCGCGACGCTGGCAATTAAACCCTGCTGGCAACTGCTGTGCTATCCGGTGACGGACGCTTCCACCCATAGCCCGTCGAGCGAGCTGTTCGGCGAGGGCTATCTGCTGGAGACCGAGACACTGGAATGGTTCTACCGGCATTACGCCCGGGAGGCGGCGGATCGTCTTGACTGGCGCTTCTCGCCGTTACTGGCGCCGGGGTACCCGGGCATGCCACCGGCGCTGATTGCGTTGGCCGGTCATGACCCGCTGCTGGATGAAGGGCGTGCCTATGCCCGACGGTTGCAGGAGCAGGGGGTGGCGGTGGAAGTGATCGAGTACACCGGGTTGATTCACGATTTCCTGCGCCTGCAGAGCGTGGTGCCGGATATCGACGAGGTGTACGGTCAATTGACCCAGGCATTGCGAGCCGCGCTGGCAGCTTGAGAACAGGCACAAAAAAACCGGGCCAGGCCCGGTTTTTTTGTGGGTGTCGGCTAGAAGTTGTACGTCACGTCAACCGAGGCGACGCGTTCCTGGCCGTAGTAGCAGCCGAACGAGTAGTTGCAGTGGGACACGTACTCGCGGTTGAACACGTTCTGCACGTTCAGGCTGGTCTCCACGCCACGCAGGCTTGGCGATACCTTGCTCAGGTCGTAGCTGACGGTGGTGTCATAGACCACAAAGCCCGGGACCTCGAACGAGTTGGCGGCATCACCGGGTTTGGGGCCGGTGTAGCGGGCGCCGGCACCGAAGGTCAGGCCATTGAGCACCGCCTGGGTGAAGTGGTAGTCAACCCACAGCGATGCCGAAACCGGAGCCTGTTGCTCGGTGCGGTTACCGGTGTTGCCGTAGTTGTTCTTGATGTAGAACGCGTCGAGGTAGGACGCAGCAGCCAGTACGTCGACGTTGGCAATCGTCGATTTGACTTCCAGTTCAACACCGCGGGAGCGAACCTGGCCTTGCTGGACCGAGTACTGGGTGTACTCGTTATCCTGGCTCAACACGTTTTTCTGCTTGATCTGGTACACGGAAGCCGTGATCAGCGTCTTCTCGAACGGCTGGTACTTCACACCCACTTCGTACTGTTCGCCTTCGGTCGGCGCGAAGGCCTTGCCGCCACGTTCGGGCGCGGTAGTGCCAACGGTCGGCAGGAAGGATTCGGAGTAGCTGACGTACGGCGCCAGCCCGAAGTCGGTGACATAGGTCAGGCCGACACGGCCGGTGAACTTGTTGTCACGCTGTTCGGTGATGGAGTTTGCAATCAGGTCCTTGTTTTCAACTTCGGCCCAGTCCTGACGGCCACCAATGGTCAGGATCCACTTGTCCAGTTTGATCTGGTCCTGCAGGTAGACGCCGGTCTGGCGCACGGTGTTGTCCCACTTGGTGGTTTTTTCCGGGGTCACGCTGCTGGTGTCGTAGTTGTTGTTTTCGCCGTAGAGGTTGATCGGCAGTACGTTGTAGGCGTTGTAGCCGGTGTATTTGCGGTTGAAGTTGCGATAGTCCAGGCCGACCAGGGTGGTGTGCTCCAGCGCGCCGGTGTTGAATTTGTATTCCAGGTTGTTATCGATGGTGTAGGCGGTGTTGTGCTGGCGCCAGTCGAGTTTGACACGGTTGGCCCGGGTCTGGTCGACCGCACCGGTGACTGCATCGGTGACGAAGCTGCGCAGGTAGAAGCCTTTGTAGTCGTCGCGTACGTCGGTGTAGCGGGCGGTGGAGCGACCTTTCAGGTTTTCGCTGAAGCTGTGGGTCAAGTCGTAGCCCAGGATGAACTGGTCACGTTTGTAGTCGTTGTATTTCGAGTCGCCGGAGAAGAAGTTGCGGTCGATGCGTTTGCCGTTGGGGCCGCGCTCGAGAGAGCCGATCATTGGCAACGCCTGATAGTCTTCCAGGCCTCGGTCCCGCTGGATCTGCGCCAGTACGGTCAGGGATGTGTCATCGTTCGGGGCCCAGGTCAGGCTGGGTGCCAGCAGCATGCGTTCGCTGTGGGTATGATCGACCTGCTGGTTGCCTTTCTTCGCGACGCCGACGATGCGATAGCTGAACTCTTTCTGATCGTCGAGCGGACCGCTGGTGTCGAATGCGCCGTTGACCCGGTTGTAGCTGCCGGCACCGATCTTGACCTCGCTGCGTTGTTCGGTGGTCGGTCGCTTGGAGACCATGTTGATCAGGCCGCCTGGCTGGTTCTGGCCAAAGAGCACCGACGATGGGCCCTTGAGCACTTCGATGCGCTCCAGGGTATACGGATCGATTTGCGGGGCGCCGCCGAGGCTGCCGGCATAGGGCAAGTAAGCGCCGTCCAGGTACAGCTGGGTAGGGGCGAAGCCACGGCTGGTGATTTCGTCGGCGATCGCATTGCGGTCGGTGAAGCCGCCGGTGTTCAGGCCTGGCGTGTAGCGCAAGGCCTGGGTCAGGTTGAGTGCGCCCTGGGTTTCGATCTGTTTAGCGGTGACCACGTTGACGGTTTGCGGGATTTCCAGGAGGGGCGTATCGGTCTTGGTGCCGGTGGCGCTGCGGGTGGCAACGTAGCCGTCCACGGGGCCGTAGGCCGATTCAACAGCCTGGCCACTGATGGTGGTGGCACCCAGCTCCAGTGAATCACCCGTTGCCCGGGCACGTACGGTGACGGTGTTGGCTTGAACGGTGAACACATCGCCGGTCCCCACCAGCATCTGCGACAACGCCTGTTCAGGCGACAACCGGCCGCTCACCGGCTGGCTGTGCTGGCCCTTTACATCATCGGCGCTGTACAGCACTTGCATGTTCGACTGGGTGCCCAGCGCCTGCAGGGCGCTTGCCAGTGATTGTGCCGGGATATTGAAGTTGATCTCCTGGGCCTGAACCTGCGCACTGAACGGCAACGCCAGCGCCATGCTGAACGCGGTGGCGCTGAAGCCCGGCTGCAGCATACGGCGCATGAACAAGGCTTTGGTAAAACGTGGAATCCCCGCAATTGCTGACATTGTGCTCACTCTTACTGGTTTTAATGGTTGCGTAGTTGTTAGCGATTCTTAATTAGACGCACGAGGCCGAAAAAACCAGAATGAGAATCTAACTTATTCATGCCGGTTGCAGTTCGGTGGCTACTTTCCCGGCTTCCATGCGGACCAGTTGGTCGGCAATGTCGAAGTAACGATCGTCGTGGGAAATCACGATGATGGTTTTGCCCAGGCGCTTGAGATCCGGCAGCAGCTCGGTGTAGAAAATCCGCCGGAAGGTCGGGTCCTGGTCTGCGGCCCATTCGTCAAACACCAGCACCGGGCGTTCCTCCAGCCATGCATTGACCAGCGCCAGGCGCTTGCGCTGGCCGGTGGACAGGTCGGTGGTGGTGAACGAACCGTCACGCACGCTGACCTTGTGGCCGATTTCCAGGCGCTGCAGGTATTGGTTGGCATCTTCGGGAATATGGGTATCGCCCTGCACCACGTCGTCGAACAGGTAGTAGTCAGCGAAGATCGTGGTGAACAACTGGCGATAGTCGTCACGTGTCACTGCCGTCACGGGCTGCCCGTTGAGGCGGATTTCCCCCTGCTGCGGGGCGTACAGGCCTAGCAGCAGCTTGATCAGGGTGGTCTTGCCGCAACCGTTTTCGCCGACAATGAAGATGATGTCGCCTTGCTCGATCTTCAGGTTGACCGGGCCCAGGCGAAACGGTGCGCTGCCTTCGGTGGCGGGGAAACTGTAGGACACGTCCGTCAATTCCAGGCTCTGCACCGGCGTACTCTGGTTGCCTTGGTCGCTGAGCAGCAGGTGGGGTTCGGGCGAGGAAAACTGCTCCGACAGCGCGGCGATACGGCGGAATGCGATCTGCGCGCGGCTGACGATTGGCAGGGTGCCGATCAGATGCTCCAGCGGCCCTTTCATGTACAGCAGCACCAGCACAAAGCCGCTCATCACTGATTTGTCGGCACTCGGCCACAGTGATTGCAGGGCGAGTGCCAGCCCGATGACCACGAAAAACAGCATGGAGCCGAGGGTCTTGGCGACGACGAAAATATTCACCGAACGAATTTGTGTGTCGCAGATTTTGTCGGCGGTGCTTTCTATCCCCGACACAAACATGCGGTGCCTGCGCGGACGATGGATGCGCAGCTCCTTGGCGCCCTCGGCGATGGAATTGTAGTGTTTCTGCAGTTCGTCTTCGGCGTCGCGGGCCTCCATGAAGCCTTTGATTCCCCGGCCCCGGGCGATGTACTGGACGACCGTGCCGATGATGATCGCGACCACCATGATCAGGAACATCGGCCATGACAGCATCGCCAGGTAGCCCATGCAGCCAAGGGTGACGGTCAGCGAAATGGCCAGCGGGGCGAAGGCGAACGCGAAATCGCTGATGGTGTCGACGTCGTGGGTGAGCACCGGGATCAGGCGGTGGCTGCGGTAGCGCTCAATCTGTTCGATGGGCGCCGACAGGACTTTTTCCCCAAGCTCCTTGCGCAGCCGGGCGATGATCTTTTGCCCCACATAATTGGTGCCGATATCGGAAAAGATCGAACTGACCAGTGCCAGCAGGCAGAGGCCGGCAAAGGCGCCGACCACGGTGTTGGTCAGGCCGTTGTCGGCGTGCAGCACGGTATTGATGGTCGCCAGCAATACCGTGACGCTGAGGCCGCCGACCATGCCGAGCAGAATGGAGCCGACAACGATCAGCCGAAAGGGTTTGAGCAGGGTGAACAATTCATTGATCACCCCACGTGTTGGTTTGCTCATGGAGGTTCCCTGCTTGAAGATCGGCCGGGCCCGGCTTCGGTCGCGGGCTCGGCCTGGGTGGCATAGAGGGCGGTGGTGCGCCGCAATGCGTTGCATGACGGGTCACACACACCTGTAAAACGACTGGGGGGAGGGTTAATTTAGAGGGCTGGCTGCCTTACAGATCCCGCACGACGCGAAAGCCGATCCAGTCACCGCGGTTGTCCGGTACCAACGCATTGCGGTTGCCGGAGCGGGAGAACACGGGGGCTTCACCCCAGTCGTTGCCGCGGATGCGTCTGAACTGGCATTTACCGGTCAGCCAGGCGCTGCCGTCGCTTGGGGCGCCGACGTAATCGTCGTTGTAGCAATCGGCTGTCCACTCGTAGACGTTGCCGTGCATGTCGTACATGCCGAATGCGTTGGGCGGGTAGCTGCCCACCGGGGACGAGTAGCTGTAGCCATCCGCCGGGCCGTAGGTGTTGGCATGCTGGGCAATGCTGTAGCCCTTGCCCTCGTCGAACGGGAAGGGGAACGGGCCGGTGGAGCCGGCGCGGGCGGCGTATTCACGTTGGGCTTCACTGACCATCTGGTAGTGATGGCCGGTTTTCTTCGATAGCCAGGCGACGTAGTTCTGCACATCCTCGAAGTCCATGCACACGGCAGGTTGGCGCGGCCCCTGGGGGTAGCGTGGCTTGCTGGCGACGCACTCGCGGCCGGGTCGTTCATCGCCATTGGCAATCTTGACCCCGGACTGGCGTACATAGCTGTCCCACTCGCCGGCGGTGACCTGGAAGCGGCTCATGGCGAAGGGCCTGGCAAAGGTGACCGGGTGCATCGGGCCTTCATCAGGCTCGCGGCCCACTTCGTCTTCCGGGGTGCCCATGGTGAACGTACCGGCGGGCAACACGACCATTTCCGGGCAGTCCTTGCAGTCCTTGAACACTTTACCGGGTGTCGGCGTGGCCGCCTGGGCCAGCCCCGGTAGCAGGGCACTGCACAGTGTTGTCAGAATCACTGCGGCCAGCGGTTTCAGGTGCGGGTGATGGTTCATGGGAGCATCTCGCTGAAATGAAAAAGAGGCGTCACAACCGTTGGCTCAGCAACGTCATGAAGCGCTGGATCTCGGCCGATGTGTTGAGCAGGCCCGGGGAAGTGCGAATCACCGGGCCGGCGTCCCGATATACCGAGTCGATCACTACCCGGTTTTTCATCATGTGGGCGGCCACGTCGCGGCTGTCCTGGCCGTTGACCCGGAAGAAGGTGAAGCCTGCCGACAACTCGCTACTGCGGGGTGTCACCAGCTCTATCTTCGAGTGCGCCAGCAGTTGGGTCTTCAGTTCGTCGTTGAGCTGATGAATGCGTGCCTGTACCTGCGGCTTGCCCAACTGCAAGTGCAGTTTGAAGGCTTCATCCGCAGCCCAGCGATGTTCAAAGGCGTGGTAGCCGCCGGGTGTCATGGTGGTGGCGAAGTTGGTGTCTTCGGAGAAGGTCGGCACCATCGGTGTCACGTCGGTGTTCTGCTCCGAGCGGGCGCAAATGATCCCGGTGCCCCGCGGGCCGAACATCCACTTGTGGGTGCCGGCAATGAAAAAGTCGCAATGCATGTCCGGGAAGTCGAGGTTCTCGACGCCAAAGCCATGCACACCATCGACCACGTAGAGGATGCGGTCCTTGTCGTCACGGTTGCGGTTGTGTTCATCCACCAGCTTGCCGATCGCGCCGATCGGCAGCTTGATGCCGCTGCCGGATTGCACCCAGGTCATGCCGAGCACGCGGGTATTGGGGCGGATATTGCGCTCGATAGAACCGAGCACTTCATCGACGGACACCGAATGGGCGCTCTCGAACAATTTGATCTTGCGTACCTGGGTGCCTTCCTTGCGTACCCGGAAATCGAGGCTGTAGGCGGTGGCGTAATGTTCGTGAACAGTGGTGAGGATTTCCTGGTCGGGGCGTACCTGGATCCCGCCGTAAATCATCGCCAGGCCTTCGGAGGTGCTGCCGGTCAGGGCTATCTGGCCGGGCCTGGCATTCAGGTAGCGGCCGGCCCATTCGCGCACCTGGCCTTCACGCTTCCATGTCTCTTGCAGGTCCCAATCCATGGCCAGGCCGGGGTTGCGGTCGATCTGCGCGCGATAGCGCTCGATGGCCTCACGCACCGGCTTGGGGTGCGAGGCCACCAGGAAATTCGAAAAGTGCAGGTAGTCCGGGTCCTGGGTAAACAGTTGGCGAAAGCCTGCCCAAGGGTCGCCAGGTGGTGCCGCATTGCCTGCCAGTGCCTGGGGGATGATGGCAGTGCCCAGCGGCAGGCTCGCGGCAAGAAGCCCGGCCTGCTTGAGAAACGTACGGCGGTCGGTCATGAATTCACTTCATTCATTGAGGGTGGTTCAGCGGTTGGCCAATGGCTTGGCAGCTTTTTGTACCTGGTCCCAGACCCGCAGGAAGTTGCCTCCCCAGAGCTTGGCGATATCGGCTTCGGAGTAGCCGCGCTGGATCAGTTCCGCAGTCACGTTGCGCACTTCGCCGACGTTCTCCCAGCCCTTGAGGCCGCCGCCGTCGTTGAAGTCCGAGGCGATGCCGACGTGGTCGATGCCAACCTTGCGCACGGTGTAATCGATGGCATCGCCCAAGTCCTTGAGGGTGGCCTTGGGTTCTTCTTCGAGGATGGCGTACAGCGCACTGGCGTATTGGCCAAACTTTTGTTCTGGCCAGGCCGAGATGATCGGGTCGCCGGGCATCAGGGCTACGGCCAGGTTGGGCAGTGGCGGCAGGTCGAAGCGCGCGCGCAACGCGTTGAGTTTGTCCTGGGTGGGCTGGCTGAGGGGGCGCAGGTAAGCTGGGAAGCCCACCACCTGAACGACACCGCCGCTGTTCTTGATCAGTTGCAGTTCCTTGTCGCTGAGGTTGCGCGGTATGTCCACCGACGCCCGTGGCGCCGAGTGGGAGGCCACCATCGGTGTGCGGCTCAGTTGCGCAACTTGCTCCAGGGCCTTGGTGGACATCTGCGAGACATCAATGATTACCCCCAGGTCATTGAGGCGATGCACGGCTTGCTTGCCGATATCCGAGAGGCCGTCGAGGGCATCGGGTGAGTCATTGAAAAACGGCAGTGGGCGTGACGAGTCCGACCAGGCGTTGTTGCCGATGTAGCTGAAACCGAACATGCGCATGCCGCGCGCGGTCCACAGGTTCAACTGATTAAGGTCATCACCCAGCGGGTAGGCGTTGAGCATGCTGATAAAGATCGCAAACTTGCCTTCGCCATGCAGACGCCGGAAATCATCCGGGGTGTAGGCAATGCCCACTTGGTTGGGGAAGTCGCGGACCATGCCCGAGATGATCTTGTAGCGAGTCTCCTGCTGGTGGCGGGCTTCTTCGACAAAACCCGCGGTGGGCTTGTGGGGCGCATTGGGGCCGTTCCACATTTCCGGCCAGCCGAAAATCGTCAGGGCTGCACCCGACAGGCGCCCCCGGCTGGCCTTGGCCAGGTCGAACTGGCCGCTGCCGTCCTTGTCGGCTTCGTTGCCGGCGGTACCAAAGTTGAGCGGCACGGTGATGTGACTGTCGAACGACAGCAGGCGGTCCTGCATCTCATTGGCCTGCTTGATTACCGCCAACGGGTACCCGGCATTGCCCCTGAACCAATGGTCCCAAGCCAGGAACCCGGCCCCGGCGCCAATGGCCAGGACCAGCGGCAGGCCGAAGTACAACGCCTTTTTCGAACGTGGTTTTGTCATTGCCATCTCAGTCAGTTGAGGCCTTTGCTATCTGGGATGAACGAGCGATGGGCGGGAAAATTTAAGCCTGGGAGGCGCGGTGCTAAATTTCCCCTGTCAGCGAACGTTCTAGCTTGGATAAAGCCTGCTTGATGGCTGACACAGGTAAAGCAATGACGATTTCTCGACGAGGGTTCATCGCCGGCCTGGCGCTGACTGGCGCTGCAGTGCCTGCGGCCTTTTATGCCCATCGCGAGCTGACGCGTGAAGAGTTTCCGATTACCCCGGGCGAAGCCACGGTGGATCTGGCAGACACCGCCGGCCAGCATTTGGCGGACAGCCTGCGTGGCGTTTGGCATGTGCAGTTGGCAGGCCGCGATGCCGGCCTGAAAGGCCTGCCCCTGGAGGGCCTGGAATTGCTCCTCGACGTTGCCCCGCGTGGGCGTGGCCTGCGGGGCTACCTCGACACTGGCGAACAACTGCGTGCCGACGGCGAGCCGCGCTATCGTGTGTTGGGTGACCTGACTCCCGGCGACGGGGCGCATCTGTACTGGCGCCTGATCGACCGCGATGCCGTGGATGGGGCTCCGGCCTACGAGTTCACAATGACCCTTGATGAAGTCTGGGCCGAATTCGGTAACGCCGGCAGCGGCACCCTGAGTGGGCAGATCCTCAGCCTGGACCGCCCATTGGCCCTGCTCGAACGGGACAATCATTTTGTCGCCACCAAGCGGCTGTTTCCCGAGGCGCGTGAGCGCATCGGTCTCAACCCGGTTCTATTGGCCTGGTTGATTGCTCCCGAACATCGCCTGTTTCACCAGCTCTGGCACGCTTCCCGTGACCAGTGGCACAAACTCTCCGAAGACAAGCGTAATGCCTTGCGGGGGATCGGCTGGCAGCCTGGTCCGCGTGACCGGGAGCGCGATGCACGGGGGCCGCGCAAGGATCGCAACGGTTCGGGCATCGACTTCTTTTTCATGCATCGGCACATGCTGGGCGCCGCACGTTCGATGCAGGACTTGCCATCGTGGACGTACTTCCCTCAGCCACAGCCGGGGCTGGAGCGTGATCGCCAGGGGTTTGTGCGTTATTTCGACAATCATGACGGTTTCGCGTTGCCGCCTACCTGGATGGCGGCGAATGACAGTGCGTATACCCAGTGGGTCAGCGATATCAAGGCGGCCGAGACTTACCACAGTAACTTTGAGGTCTGGGAGTCGCAGTACCGCGACCCGCGCTACCTGGCGAAACTCACCTTGGGGCAGTTCGGCTCGGAGGTGGAGCTGGGCCTGCACGACTGGCTGCATATGCGCTGGGCCTCGGTGCCGCGGGACCCGTCCAACGGCGCGCCGGTGCCTTTTGCACGGGACCCGGCTGACTTTGCCGCGCGTTGGTACGTGGCAGAGAATGACTTCCTTGGAGATCCGTTTTCTTCTCACGTGAATCCGGTGTTCTGGCGTTTTCATGGTTGGATCGATGACCGCATCGAGGATTGGTTTCGTGCCCACGAGCGTTTTCATCCAGGTGAAGTGAGCCGGCTGGAGGTCAACGGCGTGCCCTGGTTTGCGCCGGGGCGCTGGGTGGAGGTGGA
The DNA here is from genome assembly GCF_013385805.1 of Pseudomonas sp. C6002. Classification (NCBI taxonomy): domain Bacteria; kingdom Pseudomonadati; phylum Pseudomonadota; class Gammaproteobacteria; order Pseudomonadales; family Pseudomonadaceae; genus Pseudomonas; species Pseudomonas sp. C6002. Next base: position 27,754 of record NZ_JACAPH010000034.1, read on the forward strand.
TGACCCGTGGCTGGGGCCGGACACCCATGGTTGCAGCACCACGCCGGGGTTGCAGATGGGCAAGTCGATGGAGATGGACCCGGAGACCATGAAGCTGGCGCTGCGGATTACCTTCGGGGCGGATGAGGACAGGCTGGCCGGGCTGTTTCGCAAGGTGCCGAAGCGTCCCTGGTACGCGCGCCATTTGAAGGTCAAGGAGCGGGTGCTCTAAAGCGCGCCGCTCAACGGTGGGGGCCGGGCAAGCCCGGCTTTCATTCAGTTGATTGTGCTTGCTGGCACCTGCCAGCCGCCCCCCAGTGCCTTATACAATGCAATGCTTGCGTTCAGCCGCGATCGGCGTAATTGCACATTCATGTCCTGCGCCGCATATAACGTGCGCTGCGTCTCCAGCACCGTCAGCAAGTCCTCCGCACCGGCTTCATAGCGACTCTGGGCAATCTCGAAGGCAGTCTGCGCCTCCCTCAGTTCCTCGCTCTGCCACTGACGCTGCGCATCCAGCCCGCGAATGCTGCTCAGGGCTTTTTCCACATCGGCAAAGCCATTGATGATCGCTCCCCGGTAAGTCTGCAGCAGCTCATCCTGACGCGCCCGGGCCTTGTCCCGCTCGGCGCTCAGGCGGCCATTGTTGAAGATCGGTGCGACCAGGCCGGAAGTGAGGTTGTAGAACGGGCTGCGCACTACGTCGGCGAGCTTGTTGGCACCCGAGCCAAGGTCGGCACTGAGGGTGAGGGTGGGCAACATGGCTGCCCGGGCGACGGTGACGTCTGCCTGGGCTGCTGCCAGCCGGGCCTCGGCACTGGCGATGTCGGGACGGCGACTGAGCAGTTGGCTGGGCACGCCGGCGGTGATGCTCGGCCAGTTCAATTGTGCAAAGGGTTGCGGGGCCAGGTGCAGGTCCTGCACCGGTGTGCCCAGCAGTGCCGCGAGGCTGATCAAGGCCTCGTCGGCCTGTTGCTGTGCCAGCGGCAGTTGGCGTTGTTGTGCGGCCACGAGGCTTTTTTGCTGGGCCAGTTCCAGGGCGGTGGCGGAGCCTGCATCGTGGCGAGTCTGCACCAGCTTCAACACGTTTTGGGCGTTGTCCAGGTTGAGTTGGGCGATGCGCAGTTGCTCACGCAATGACAGCCACTGGGTATAGCTGGTCGCAACACCGCTGAGCAGGGTCAGTTCCACGGTGGCCTGGTCGAACTCGCTGGCGCGCACCTCTTCCACGGCGCTGTCCCGGGCGGCGCGCTTGCCACCCCAGAAATCAATTTCGTAAGTGGCGCTCAGGCGCGCATCGAAGTAATCCACGGCCTTGTTGCTGCTGGTAGCGTCCAGCTGGCTGTAGCCCTTGCCCCGCAGCAGCTTCTGGCGGTTTGCATTGAACGCGCCGGTCAGTTCAGGCAGCAACGGTGCGCCGGCTATCACTGCGCTGGCCTGGGCCTGGCGCACCCGGGCCATGGCGCTGGCCAGGTCGTAACTGCCGCTGCGGGCCTGTTCGATCAGTTGGTTGAGCTGGGGGCTGTCGAAACTTGTCCACCATTGCTGGTTGGCCCGCAGCGCCGTTGCGTCGCTTGCGCTGTGCCAGGCGGGCGGTGGTTGCATGCCTGCGCCCGGACGCGGTGCGGGGCTGCTGCAGGCGGCCAGCAGCAGGCTGGCGGCGAGGAGGGTCAGGGACACTTTCATAGGGCGATCATTCACTGGTAAGGGCCTTGACCGGGTCAAGTCGAGCGGCTTTGCGGGCCGGCATGAAACCGAAGATAACGCCGGTGACCAGGGCGCAGAAGAAGGCCCCCACGGCGGCCGGAATCGAGAACGCGACGGCCACGTTGCTGAGGATCAGCACGCCGCCCACCAGCAGGGCCAGGCCGATGCCGGTGACGCCGCCGACCACAGAGAGCATCACCGCTTCAGTGAGGAACTGGCGCAGGATGTCCCGCTGCCGCGCCCCGGTGGCCATGCGAATGCCGATTTCCCGGGTGCGTTCACGTACGGTCATCAGCATGATATTCATCACCCCGATACCTCCCACCAGCAGCGAAATCGCGGCAATCGAGCCGAGCATCAGTGACAAGGTGTTCTGGGTGCGTGCCTCGGCCTGGATCATCGCGGCATTGTTGGTCAGTTCAAAGTCGTGCTTGCCGTTGTGCAGGCGCAGCAACAACTGATTGATAGCCTGTTCGGCGTCGTGCACGTTGCGCGCGTCGGCGGCGGCAATCACTACGTATTCGGGGTTATAGCTGCCGAACAGACGCACGCTGGCGGCAGAGTAGGGGATGGCGATACGGTCGTCGCTGTCTTTGTCGCCGGAGCTGGCGCCTTTTTCGGCGAGCACACCGACCACCTGGAATGGAACGTTTTCGATCAGGATGTATTGCCCGATCGGGTCGGTCACATCCTTGAACAGCTTGTCGCGTACCCGTTTGCCGATCACTGCCACCGTGGCTCCGGCGCGCTCGTCGGCCTCGGTGAAGTAACTCCCCTCGACCACTGGCCAGTTGAAAATGGCCGGGAAATTGGTGTCATTGCCCCCGACATACGCCATATGGTCGACGTTGCCAAAGCGAACGCCGGCCTCTGCGCCGTTCACCGGCATGATGCGCTTGACCTGAGGCAGGGCCGCCAGGGCGGCCACGTCGTTGAGGGTGATCACGCCGGGTGGTGTGCGCGGGTTGGGCGCCGACCCGCTGACGTAGAGGATATTGGAGCCGAAAGCGCCCATCTGCGCCATCACCTGGCGCTTGCTGCCTTCGCCCACCGCCAGCATCACCACCACCGACGCCACGCCGATGATGATCCCCAGCAGCGTCAGCGCCGTGCGAAAACGGTTGATCCACATCACCCGCCACGCGGCTTGCACGGCATCCAGCAGCTCGGCTTTCCAGGCGCCGTTGTGCTCGGCGCCATCGGCCAGGCGCTGGCGCAGGTCCACGGCTTGCAACGCGCCGGAGATGGCCACGGGGGGCGTCTCGCTGGTCTCGGCAGAGTCGCTGATGATCAGCCCGTCGCGGATCTCGATGATGCGATTGGCCCGCGCCGCGACTTCGCGGTCGTGGGTGATCAGGATGACCACGTGGCCCTGGCTGGCCAGTTCGTCCAGCAGGGTCATGACCTCGGCGCCGCTGTGGCTGTCGAGGGCGCCGGTGGGTTCGTCGGCGAGGATGATATGCCCGCCGTTCATCAACGCCCGGGCAATCGACACCCGCTGTTGCTGGCCGCCGGAAAGCTGGTGCGGGCGGTTGCCGGTGCGCTCGGCCAGGCCCAGGCGCGTGAGCAGGGCCTTGGCGCGGGCATGGCGTTCGGCGGCGCTGATGCCGGCATAGATCGCCGGCATCTCGACGTTTTCCTGGGCCGAGCCGGAAGGGATCAGGTGATAGCCCTGGAACACGAAACCGAAGGCCTCGCGGCGCAGCCAGGCGAGTTCGTCGCTGTCGAGCCGGGCGACGTTTTCCCCGGCGAACAGGTAGTCGCCCTCGGTGGGGCGGTCGAGGCAGCCGAGGATATTCATCAGCGTGGATTTGCCGGAGCCGGAGGCGCCGACAATCGCCACGAATTCCCCGGCATGGATCGCCAGGTCGATGCCGCGCAGCACATCAACCTGCGGCGTGTCGCCGCCGCCGTAGGATTTGCGGATGCCCTTGAGTTCGATCAGTGGGGTCGACATTCAACCTCCGCTGCCATCGGCCGGGCCGATCAGCAGGTGATCGCCTTCGTTCAGGCCTTCCAGCACCTGGACTCGCAGGCGGTCGCTGAGGCCCAGGCGGATTTCGCGTTGCTCGATGCTGCCGTTTTTCGCCACCACGCGGGCGATCTGTTTGTCGCCGCCGAGGCTGCCTTGCAGGGCGGCGACCGGCGCGGTCAGGGTGTCCCTGGCCTGGCCGGCGACGAAGAATACCTGGGTGGTCATTTCCGCCATCAAGGCGTTATCGGTGTTGTCGACGTCCAGCAGCACCGTGTAAAGCACCACTCGCCCGGTGCCGCTTTTGCTGGCGCTGCTCGGGCTGCCACCGCCCTGGCTGGTTTCGTTGAGCGGCTTGGGCGGGATCGGCAAAATCTGCCGTACGGTGCTGGTCCAGCGCCGGCTGCCGCCGCTCAGGGTGGTGAAGTAGGCCGTCATGCCGGGTTTGACATGGCCGATGTCGGCTTCCGAGACTTCGGCCCATACGGTCATCGGCGAAAGCTTGGCGATCCGCAGGATCAGCGGGGTTTGCTGCTGGGCGTTGAGGGTCTGGCCTTCCCGGGCGTCCACCGCGACCACGGTGCCGCTCATTGGCGCATAAATGCGCGTGTAGCCCAACTCTGCCTCGTCACTGCGCAGGCTGGCCCTGGCCTGGCGAATCTGCGCCAGGAACATCTCGACCCGCGCCTGGGTGGCGCTCAGTTCGGCCCTGGCAGTTTGCACGTCTTCCTCGCGGGTGGCGTTGCCGGCGACCAGGCGTTGCTGGCGCTGGTACTTCTGGCGGGCCAGTTCGTGCTGGGCCCGTTGCTCCTGCAACTGGGCCTGCAGGTTCTCGATGGCGTAGCGGCTGGCATCGAGCTTGGCTTTTTGCGTGGAGGGGTCGATCTCTACCAGCAATTGGCCTTCCTTGACCTGGGCACCGGCCTCGACATGAATCTTCTGGATCTGTCCGGACGCCTGGGCGCCCACGTCGACGTAGCGCCGGGGTTGCAGGGTGCCCAGGGCGGTGACGCTGCTTTCGATATCGCCCCGGGTCACGGTGACGGTCGCCAGCTTGTCCCGGCCCGGCGGCAGGACCTGCCAGGCAGCTAAAGCGATGACGGGGATCAGGCACGCGACCACAAGCAGGGCGCGTCGGGCAGGTCGAGGACGTTTCATGCAGAGTTCCAGCCAGGAAAGATCGGCCCGCAGGAGCGGGAAGCTGACAGGTAGACGAGGAAATTGTCCGGGGATTTAGGCCGTTACATATGCCGTTACAGGTGTGTCAGGCAAAATAATTGGCCGGCGTTGCAAGTCTTGTTTAAAACTAGATGAGAATTACTATAAATTACACGCACCTCAAACTGCCATCATCGAATCGGCCGTTATCTTCGTACTCAAAGGACCTAATGCCGCCTACAGGCGGTCGGGAGTCATGTTGGAAAACTACTATCGCGAGCTGGTGTGTTTCCTCAACGCCAAGCTGGGCAACCGTCAGGTGGCCGAAGATGTGGTGCATGACGCTTATGTGCGGGTGCTGGGGCGTGCCAGCGAGGTCCCGATCGAGCAGCCCCGGGCGTTTCTCTATCGCACGGCGCTGAACCTGGTGATCGACGGTCATCGGCGCAACGCCCTGCGCCAGGATGAACCCCTGGAAGTACTCGACAGCGAGGAGCGTTTTTCGCTGTCTTCGCCCCATCACTGCCTGGACCACGGCCAGCGCCTGGAAATGCTTGAGCGCGCGCTGGCCGAGCTGCCGGCGCTCTGCCGTGACAGTTTCCTGTTGCGCAAGCTCGACGGCCTGTCCCACCTGCAAATCGCCGAGCGCCTGGGTATTTCCCGCGCGCTGGTGGAAAAACACATCGTCAATGCCATGAAGCATTGCCGGGCGCGCATGCGTGAGTGGGATGCGCACTGATTCCAGCGTTAGCTAAATTTTATTTCATTGTCCTCGTCTCCTATCAACACACGACCTGTTGCTGTGCCTTCAGGTCTCTGAGGCTTTCCCGCCCCACTGCCACGGGGCTTATCCAGAGGACACTGGAATGACACAGGCAATTGCATCGCCCGCCGTTCACGACCTGATCGGTATCGGGTTCGGCCCTTCGAACCTGGCGCTGGCCATCGCCCTGCAGGAACGCGAGAAAGCCCAGGGCAAACTGGACGTGCTGTTCCTCGACAAACAGGCCGACTACCGCTGGCACGGCAACACCCTGGTCACCCAGAGTGAATTGCAGATTTCCTTCCTCAAGGACCTGGTGACCCTGCGCAATCCCACCAGCCCTTATTCCTTCGTCAATTACCTGAAGGCCCACGGGCGCCTGGTGGATTTCATCAACCTGGGTACCTTCTATCCGTGCCGCATGGAGTACAACGACTACCTGCGCTGGGTCTCCGGGCAGTTCCAGGCGCAAAGCCGCTACGGCGAGGAAGTGCTGGCCATCGAGCCGATCCTGCATCAGCAGCAGGTAGAGGCGCTGCGGGTGATTTCCCGGGACGCCCAGGGTGAACAGCACGTGCGCACCACCCGCTCGGTGGTGGTCAGCGCCGGTGGTACGCCGCGTATTCCGGCGTCGTTCAAGGCGCTCAAGGATGACGGTCGGGTGTTCCATCACTCCCAGTACCTGGAACGCATGGCCCAGCAACCGTGTGTCGACGGCAAGCCGATGCGCATCGCGATCATCGGTGGTGGCCAGAGCGCAGCCGAGGCGTTTATCGACCTCAACGACAGCTTCCCGTCGGTGCAGGTCGACATGATCCTGCGCGGCTCGGCCCTCAAGCCTGCGGATGACAGCCCGTTCGTCAACGAAGTGTTCTCGCCGGAGTTCACCGACCTGGTGTTCCAGCAGAACGGCAGCGAACGCGAGCGCCTGGTCAACGAGTACCACAACACCAACTATTCGGTGGTGGACCTGGACCTGATCGAGCGCATCTACGGGATCTTCTACCGCCAGAAAGTTTCCGGCATTGCCCGTCACGCGTTCCGTACCCTGACCACCGTGGAAAAAGCCACGGCCGGGCCGCTGGGTGTGGAGTTGGCGCTGCGCAACAACGCCACCGGCGAAACCAGCCTCAACCATTACGATGCCGTCGTACTGGCCACCGGTTACGAGCGCCAGATGCATCGTCAGTTGCTCGCACCGTTGGCCGACTATATGGGCGACTTTGAAGTCAGCCGCGACTACCGCATCGTCACCGACGAGCGCTGCAAGGCCGGCATCTACATGCAGGGCTTCAGCCAGGCCAGCCATGGCCTGAGCGATACCTTGCTGTCGATCCTGCCGATCCGTGCCGACGAGATTGCCGCGTCGCTGTACGAGTACGACCGCAGCCGCGGCAAGAGCCGTTCGGTGCAGGACGTGTTGCTGGCCACCGCCAGCTGACAGGCTGCACTTGAACCGCGGGGGCGGCTGCTGATACTGTACAAAAAACCAGTATCGGTAGAAGCCCCATGCAGTTGATCGAAAAACTCAGCATCCTCGCCGACGCCGCCAAGTACGACGCGTCCTGCGCCAGCAGCGGTGCGCCCAAGCGCAGCTCGGAAGGCAAGGCGGGGCTGGGTTCCACCGATGGCATGGGCATCTGCCACAGCTACACGCCCGACGGTCGCTGCGTGTCGTTGCTCAAGGTGCTGCTGACCAACTTCTGCCTCTACGACTGCCAATACTGCGTCAACCGCCGCTCCAGCGACGTGCCCCGTGCACGCTTCAGCCCGGAGGAGGTGGTGACCCTGACCCTCGACTTTTACCGGCGCAACTGCGTCAGCGGGCTGTTTCTCAGCTCCGGCATCATCCGTTCGGCCGACTACACCATGGAGCAGCTGGTGCGGGTCGCCAAACTCCTGCGCGAAGAGCATGACTTTCGCGGCTACATCCACCTCAAGACCATTCCCGAAGCCGACCCGGCACTGATTGCCGAGGCGGGGCGGTATGCCGATCGCCTCAGCGTGAATATCGAGTTGCCAACGGACAAGAGCCTGCAAACCCTGGCGCCCGAGAAGCAGATCGTCTCGATCAAGCAGGCCATGCAAACCATCTATACCGGTGAGCAGACGGTGCTCAACGAACCCCGCGCGCCGCGTTTCGCGCCGGCCGGGCAGAGCACGCAGATGATCGTCGGCGCCGATGACACCGACGACAGCACCATCCTCCACAGCGCCGAGGCGTTGTACGGCAATTTCAAACTGCGCCGGGTGTATTACTCGGCGTTCAGCCCGATCCCCAACAGCCCGAAAAGCGTGCCCCTGGCCGCGCCGCCGCTGATGCGCGAGCACCGCTTGTACCAGGCGGATTTCCTGTTGCGCAGCTACGGGTTCAGCGCCAATGAACTGTTTGACGGGCCGGGCGACCTGGCCCTGGATATCGACCCCAAGCTGGCCTGGGCGCTGGAGCACCGCGAGGTGTTCCCGCTGGACTTGAACCGGGCCGAGCCAACGCTTATTGCGCGCATTCCCGGAATTGGCCTGCGCACCACCCAGCGGCTGGTGGACCTGCGTCGCCAGCGCAAGATCCGCTTCGAAGACCTGGCGCGCATGCGGTGTGTGCTGACCAAGGCCAAGCCGTTTTTCATCACCAGCGACTACCACCCGCAGCAAGCGGAAAGCAACAGCGTGCTGCTGCGCGAACAACTGCGCGACCGCCCGCAGCCGCAGCAAATGGGGCTGTGGGGATGATCAGCCTGGAATGCGACAACCTGTTCAGCACCTGGCGCGAGCAGGCGCGCTGGTTGCTCAGCCATCAGATCGACCCCAGCCACGTGAGTTGGGGCGTGGCCGAGGTGGCGGACCTGTTTGCCACCGACGAGCAGTACCCGGCCGAGTGCGGGCCGTTCCAGGCGCGGATTCCCAAGGCGCTGCTGGAGCTGCTGGAGTCTGCCGCGTGTTATCACGGTGAACAGCGCTGGAGCCTGCTGTATGAGGTGCTGTGGCGCGTCAGCCATGGGGACCGCACGGCGATGATGTCGGGGGACAAGCTGGGCAGCGAATTGCAGCGGCGGATCAAGCAGGTGCAGCGCGAGGCCCATCACCTGCATGCGTTTGTGCGGTTTATCGCATTGCCGGCAGAGGCGGGGCCGCAGTTGCCGGAGTACGTGGCGTGGCATGAGCCGGCCCACGACATCTTGAAGGTGGCCAGCCAGCATTTTGTCGGGCGCATGGGGCGTCATCGCTGGATGATCGCCACGCCCCTGGATGGGGTTTATTACGACGGGGAGCAGTTGATTCACCAGCGGCAATGCCCGGTGGAATGGCAGGCGTTGGCGCAGAATGTCGAGGATCCCCACAGTGCGATGTGGTTGACGTACTACAGCCATATCTTTAACCCGGCGCGGTTGAATCCGAAGGTGATGGAAGGGCATTTGCCGAGCCGGTTCTGGAAGAATCTGCCGGAGGGCAAGTTGATTCCGGGACTGATCAGCGAGGCGCGTACGGGCAAGCAGCGGGATGGGCAGGCGAAGATGATTGGGGCGCGTCCAGGCAAGCGAATTTCAAGCGGGCACGGTTAAATGTGGGAGCGAGCAAGCCCGCTCCCACATTTGATCTCTATTGCCTGTAGGGGCGGGTTCAGGCCAGTTCGGTGGCGGTGTTTTTTACGACCGCCAGCTCGGGATGCGCCACCAATTTATCGATGTGCAATTCATCATTGTTCAGCCAGGTTTCCGTCAGCACGCGGTAGTGCTCCATGTCCCGGCAGCGCATGCGCAGGCTGTAGTCGAACGGCCCGCTGATCAACTGGCACTCGAACACTTGCGGGCAGGCTTTGACACATGCCTCGAACGCCTTCTGCGCCGAGCGCCCGCTCTGGTTGGAGAGGGCCACCAGCACCAGCAGTGACAGCCCCGGCGAGACCATCTGCACGTCGATGATCGCCCCATAACCCCGGATGACCCCGCGTCGTTCCAGCTTGCGTACCCGTTCCAGGCACGGCCTGGGCGTCAGGTGCACCAGCGACGAGAGTTTTTCGTAGGTGATGCGTCCCTGGTGCCGTAACACGTCGATGATGGCTTCATCGATGCGGTCCAGCACAGGTGAGGCGTTCGGTCCGGTGGCCTTGGTATCCATGGTGTGTGGTGTTCACTTCAATCGGTTGGAAAGAAATTGCTGCAAGCGTTCGCTGTTCGGCTGGTCGAGGATATCCGCTGCGCCTTGTTCCTCGACGCGGCCCTGATGCAGGAACAGCACTTGGCTGGACACCTGGCGGGCAAAGCCCATTTCGTGGGTGACCATGAGCATGGTACGACCTTCCTCCGCCAACGTCTGTATGACTTTGAGCACTTCTCCTACAAGTTCAGGGTCGAGGGCCGAAGTGGGTTCGTCGAACAGAATGATCTCCGGTTCCATCGCCAGGGCCCGGGCGATGGCCACGCGCTGTTGCTGGCCGCCGGAGAGGAATGCCGGGTATTGGTCCGCCACCCGGCCCGGCAGGCCGACCTTGTCGAGGTACAGGCGTGCGCGTTTTTCCGCCTCGGCGGCGCTCACCCCCAGCACCCGGCGCGGCGCCATGGTGATGTTTTCCAGCACGGTCATGTGGCTCCACAGGTTGAAGTGCTGGAACACCATGGCCAGGCGGGTGCGCAGGTTCTGCAATTGCGCCTGGTGCGGCGCGCGCGTGCCGGCGCGGCCTTGCTGCATTTCGATGCTGATGCCATCGAGGGTGATAACCCCGGCGTCCGGCTGTTCGAGGAAGTTGATGCATCGCAGCATCGTGCTCTTGCCGGAGCCGCTGGCGCCGATCAGGCTGATCACGTCGCCGTTGCGCGCGTTCAGTGAAACGCCCTTGAGCACCTCATGCTCGCCATAGCGTTTGTGCAGGCCTTCGACCTGGAGTTTGACGTTGGCGTTTTCGGCCACGGCGACCGGCTGGGTAGCGGGGCGTACATCGGTGGGATAAGCGGCCAGGGCCTGCGCGGACTGATTCATGGGTTAGCCTCGGGTAGGAACAAGAAAACGCATCCAGCGACGTTCGGCCAGTCGAAACAGGCCCACCAGTGCAAAGGACAGCAGCATGTACAACAGGGCAGCGATGCCGAAGGCCTGGAACGTCAGGAACGTCTCGGCGTTGGCGTCGCGGGCCACCTTGAGGATGTCGGCAATGGTGGCGGTGAACGCCAGGGACGTGGCGTGCAGCATCAGGATCATTTCATTGCTGTAGGCCGGCAGTGCGCGACGCAGTGCGGCGGGCACTACCACAAACAGGTTCAGGCGCCAGCCATGCAGGCCGTAGGCCTTGGCGGCTTCGATCTCGCCGTGGGGGATGTTGCGAATCGCCCCGGCAAAGATTTCCACGGTGTAGGCGCACGTGTTCAGTACAAACGCCAGCAGCGTGCAGTTCAGTGCATTGCGAAAAAACTGGTTGAGCAGGGCGTTGTCCTGCACCACGTCCAGGCCGTAGAGGCCGGTGTAGCAAATCAGCAACTGGATATACAGCGGCGTGCCGCGAAACAGGTAGGTGTAGACCTCCACTGGCCAGCGAATCCAGAAGTGTTCCGACACCCGCGCGATCGCCAGCGGGATCGACAGGATGAAGCCCAGCACCACCGAGATAATGAACAGCCACAGGGTCATCGCCACCCCGGAAAAGCCGTTACCGTCGGTGAACAGGTAGGCCAGGCCGTATTGCTGGATCAGTTCGATCATCGCACCATCCCCTTGATGCCCACGTTGTAGCGCCGTTCCAGGCGTTTGAAGATGCGGTTGGAGAGGGTGGTGATCACCAGGTACACCAGGCCCGCGAGGATCAGGAAATACAGCGGGTCATTGGTGGTCTTGCCGGCGTTTTGTGCGGCCTTGACCAGGTCTGACAGGCCGATGATCGACACCAGCGCGGTAGACTTGAGCAGCACCAGCCAGTTGTTGCCCAGGCCCGGCAGGGCAAAGCGCATCAGTTGCGGGAACAGCACCAGGCGAAAGCGCTGCCAGCGGCTCAGGCCGTAGGCGGTGGCGGCTTCGAGTTGGCCGGCGGGCACGCTGAGAATCGCCCCGCGAAAGTTTTCGGTGAAATACGCACCGTAGATAAAACCGAGGGTGATGACACCGGCGGTGAACGGGTCGATTTCGAAGTAGGCCCAGCCGAGCATTTCACTCAGGTCGTTCAGCCACAGTTGCAGGCTGTAGAAAATCAGCAGGATCAGCACCAGGTCCGGCACGCTGCGAATCAGCGTGGTGTAGAGCGTGGCCGGAACCCGCAGCAGCTTGACGCTGGAGAGCTTGGCGGCGGCGGCGAGCAGTCCCAGGGACAGGCTCAGCAGCAGCGCCAGGAACGCCAGCTTGACCGTCATCCAGGCACCCTGGGCCAGCAGCGGGCCGAAGCCTTGCAAGTTGAGGAGTTCATTCATGGGAAGTATCTCGATGGGGCGCAGAGTTTTACGGTGGGAGCGAGCTTGTGTGGGAGCGGGCTTGCTCGCGAAGACAGAGTTTCAGTCAATACATGTGTGACTGACCCACCGCTTTCGCGAGCAAGCCCGCTCCCACACAAGCTCGCTCCCACATGAGGCGTCACTCGTTGTAGATATCCTGATCGCCGAAGTATTTCTTCTGGATCTGTGTGTAGGTGCCATCGGCCTGGACGGCGGCGATGCCTTTGTTGATCAGCTCCACCAGGTCCTTGTCGTTCTTGCGCAGGCCCATGGCGATGTCGAGCGGCAGGGTCGGGTCCTTGAAGGCCGGGCCGGTCTTGAAGTCGGCGCCTTCAGGTTTGGACAGGAAGTTGAGCTGGGCTTCAAGCTTGTCGGTCAGGGTGGCGTCGAGACGACCGTTTTGCAGGTCGGCGTAGTTCTGTTCCTGGGACTGGTACGCCTTGATCTGCGCGCCAAGTTTTGCCAGGTGCGCACGGGCGTAGGCTTCCTGCAGCGAGCCTTGCAGCACGCCGACCTGTTTGCCTTTCAGGGATTCGGGGGTGTCGCCGAAGTCGGCGCTTTTGCGGGTGATCACCGAGGTCGGGCTGAGGAACAGCCGGTCGCTGAAGTCGATGACTTTCTGGCGGGCCGGGGTCACGGCCATGGAGGACATGATGGCGTCGAACTTGCGGGCGCGCAGGGCCGGGATCATGCCGTCGAATTCGTTGTGGACCCACACGCATTTGACTTCCAGCTTGGCGCAGATGGCGTTGCCCAGGTCGATGTCGAAACCTTGCAGGCTGCCGTCGGCGGCGACGGATTCAAACGGTGGGTATTCGGGGAAAACCCCAAAGCGGATTTCTTTCCATTCCTGAGCCTGGGCAGCGGTTGCGGCCAATGGCAGGAGCAGCGCAGCGAAAAGTGATCGGAGCGGAGTCATGTGTATTCCCTATATTTTGTAATTGATGTCAGGGCAGTAGAAAAGTTGAAAGCTAAGGCGAGCTGGCTTTTGTGGCGAGGGAGCTTGCTCCCGCTGGGCTGCGCAGCGGCCCCAAAATCCCGGGAGCGCTACGCACTCCAGCGGGAGCAAGCTCCCTCGCCACATTGGGCTGCCTCACTAAATTGGGCTGTTTGTTGTCAGAGAGAATGCTTCAAGATGGTGCGTTTTTTGTGTCGTTTACCCCCGCTGCGGCGGGCGGAATGTGCTGTTAAAACGCGGGTCACAGCGGAAACGGCTGCGGCACCCGCTGAATCGGCTTGTTGACCGGGTTTTTCCGGCCTGCCTTTCACGCAAAGCGGCAGGCCAGAGCGGTCTCAGGCGCGCTTTTTCTGCTGTGCCACCGGTGCTTGGGCCAGGCGGGCAAACAGGTCCTTGGGGTCGGCAAGGTCCGGCACCAGTTCCAGTTCGCTGCCCACGTCCAGCGCCTTGGCCACGTCCAGTACGTAACGCAGGGCGGAGTAGTCTTCGATGGCAAAACCTACCGAGTCGAACAGGGTGACCTGGCGCGCGTTTTCGCGGCCTGGCGCCTGGCCGTTGATCACTTGCCACAGCTCGGTGACCGGCGAATCTTCCGGCATGTGCTGGATTTCGCCTTCGATGCGGCTTTGTGGCTCGTACTCGACAATCACGCGGGCCCGTTCGACGATTCGTCGGTCCAGTTCGGTCTTGCCGGGGCAGTCGCCACCGACGGCATTCAGGTGCATGCCCGGTTCGATCATCTCGTCCGTGAGGATGGTGGCGTAGGCCTTGTCGGCGGTGACGGTGGTGACGATGTCGGCGCCTTTCACGGCTTCGGCCACGCTGCCTGCCAGGATCACCTTGATCGCCGGGAAGGCTTTGAGGTTGGCGGCCAGTTTGGCGGTGGCCTTGGCGTCGATGTCGAACAGGCGGATTTCAGTGATGCCCAGCATCGCGTGGAAGGCCAGGGCCTGGAACTCACTCTGGGAGCCGTTGCCGATCAGCGCCATGCTGCGGCTGTTGTCCCGGGCCAGGTAGCGCGCCACCAGGGCCGAGGTGGCGGCCGTGCGGATCGCGGTGGTCAGGGTCATTTCCGCCAGCAGTACCGGTTTGCCGGTGTCCACATCACCCAGGGCGCCGAAGGCCATGACGGTGAGCATGCCGCTCTGGGTGTTTTTCGGGTGGCCGTTCACGTATTTGAAGGCGTACAGCGACGCGTCGGACACCGGCATCAGCTCGATCACGCCCTCGGGCGAGTGGTTGGCCAGGCGCGCGCATTTTTCAAAGTCCTGCCAGCGCAGGTAGTCGGCGCGGATGTACTCGGCCATCTCGGTAATGCAGGTTTGCAGGCCTTTTTGCGAAACCAGGTAGCTCAAGTCGTTGACGTCGATATAGCGGGTCATGGGAAGACTCCTTATTGAAATGAGGGGCGGGTGGGCAGATGCACTTCCGCCAACATGCAGCGGGCACTGCCGCCGCCGATGCGTTCGATGTTGTCGATGTTCACCACCACCGGCCGGGTGTGACGCTCCACATGCTGACGCTGGGCGGGCTTGAGCGAGCCCCAGGCGCTGGCCGACATCACCAGCAGCGGCTGGCCGTCGCGGTCGTGGACTTCCAGCATGTTGCCGGCGAAGGCTTCCAACTGATCGAAGTCCAGGGCGACGATGTCTTTGCCGGTGTCGCGCAGGGAGCGTTCAAGGCCCTGGCGCTCGTGGTCATCGGGCAGGGCTTGCAGGCACACCACGGAGAGGTCGCGGCCGACACTCATCATTACGTTGCTGTGGTAGATCGGCGCGTGGTGGCGGTCGACGGCGTGGAATACGCAGACCTGGTAGTCAAGGCGTTCGGCGAACTGGCGCAGGGCATCCTGATGGGTCCGCCCGGAATGGCAGGCGTAGCTGATGCGGTGCTGGCGGTCGAGGACCATGCTGCCGGTGCCTTCGAGGAACATGTTCTGTTGTTCGAGGTGGCTGAAGTCGATGGTGTTGTGGATCGCGAAGCGTTGCTCCAGCACTTGCAGCACGCCTTTGTCGCGTTCCAGTCGTCGGTTCCGGCCTTCCATCGGATACAGCACCAGGCTGCCGTCGGCGTGGCTGCTCCACCAGTTGTTGGGGAAGATCGAATCCGGGGTATGGGGAGCGGGGGTGTCTTGTACCACCAGCACTTCCACGCCGTGGTGGCGCAGGGTGTCGACGTAGCCGTCGAACTCTTCCAGCGCTTTCTGCTGTGCCGCCAACGGGTCGAGGGGCGCACGCTGGAAGCGGTTGTTGATCGCGGTGTCCGGGTTGAAGGCGAAGTGCGCCGGGCGGATCATCAGGACAGTGTTGGTGGTTTGCATGGGGGCACGGGTCCATGGGGTGGGCAGTGAGGCTATTTTGTGCGGTGTGAAGGAAGAATCCCGGCTGAACTGAGGGGGTGGCTCAGCCGGGAAAGCTGAAAAGTGGGGTGGGGCAGCCGAATCGGCTGTGGAGGTGAGTGGAGATCAAAATGTGGGAGCGGGCTTGCTCGCGAAAGCGGTGGGTCAGTTAATAAATTCGGTGGCTGATACACCGCCTTCGCGAGCAAGCCCGCTCCCACATTGGTATTGTGTTGCCTGAGGTTTTTTGTCTGGATGGAGAAACCATGCCCACTGAAGTTCGTCTCGCCCAAACTACCGATGCCGAGGGCATCAGCCAGGTCATCCTGGCGGCCCTGCATGACAGCAACGCCCGGGATTATCCGGCGGATGTGATTGCGCGGGTGGCGAGCAACTTTACTCCCGAGGCTGTCGTGGCGTTGCTCGCGCGTCGAACGGTGCTGGTGGCCATTCAGGATGAGGTGATCGTTGCCACGGCGGCACTTGACGCCAATGTGGTGCGCTCGGTCTTCGTCAATCCGGCGCTGCAAGGGCAGGGCATCGGGCGCTTGCTGATGATTGAAATCGAGCTGCGTGCCCGGGAAGCCGGGGTGACCTTGTTGCATGTGCCGTCTTCGCTGACGGCCGAGCCGTTCTACACCAAGCTGGGTTTCCACACGGTGCGCGATGTCTACCATGGTAATGAACGCACGCTGGTGATGGAGAAGGCGTTGTCATCCCGCCATCCCATCGGCGTCTATCGCGATCGGGCCCATCGGGCGCAGGTGGTGGCGTTGTGGCAGGCGGCGTTTGGTTATGACGCGGCGCATAACCTGCCGAGCCTGGCGATCGACAAGAAGCTGGCGGTCAACGATGGGTTGTTCTTCGTGGCCACCGACAAGAAGGCGGTGATCGGTACCATCCTCGCCGGCTACGACGGGCATCGTGGCTGGTTGTATTCAGTGGCGGTGCACAACGACTATCGCCGCCAGGGCCTGGGCGCCTCGTTGGTGCGGCATGCGGAGCAGGCGTTGACGGCGCTGGGTTGCATGAAGATCAACCTGCAGATCACCAGTGGCAATGACGCGGTGATGGGGTTTTATGAGGCGCTGGGTTATGGCGCGGAGCCGCGGATCAGCATGGGCAAGAAGATCCTGGAAAACATCCCGATGGATAAGGCCTGAAGCCCGGTTTTCCAAGCACTGAAAGCAAATGTGGGAGCGGGCTTGCTCGCGAATGCGGTGGATCAGTCAATAAATCTGTCGACTGACACTCCGTATTCGCGAGCAAGCCCGCTCCCACAGTTTGGTTTTGCAGTGTTGCTTAGACCTTGACGATCCAGCCCTCAGGCGCTTCGACGTCGCCGGACTGTACGCCAGTCAGCTCTTTGTAGAGCTTCTGGGTGACCGGGCCGACTTCTTTTTCGCTGTAGAACACGTGCAGCTTGTCTTTGTACTCGATGCCGCCGATCGGGGTGATCACGGCGGCGGTGCCGCAGGCGCCGGCTTCCTTGAAGTCCGACAGCTTGTCGATCAGCACGTCGCCTTCAACCACTTCCAGGCCCAGGCGCGATTTTGCCAGCTCGATCAGCGACAGGCGGGTGATGCCTGGCAACACCGACGGCGAGTTCGGGGTGACGAACTTGTTGTCGTGGGTGATCCCGAAGAAGTTGGCCGAGCCGACTTCTTCGATCTTCGAGTGGGTGGCCGGGTCGAGGTAGATGCAGTCGGCGAAGTTGGCTTTTTTCGCCAGGGAACCGGGCATCAGGCTGGCGGCGTAGTTGCCACCGACCTTGGCTGCGCCGGTGCCGTTGGGAGCCGCACGGTCGTAGCCGGAGATCAGGAAGTTGTGCGGGGTCAGGCCGCCCTTGAAGTAGGCGCCGACCGGGATGCAGAAGATCGAGAAGATGAATTCCGGCGCGGTGCGCACGCCGATGTTGTCACCGGTGCCGATCACGAACGGGCGCAGGTACAGCGCGCCGCCGGTGCCGTACGGCGGGATGAACCGCTCGTTGGCGCGGACCACTTCCTTGCAGGCTTCGATGAAGGCGTCGGTCGGCACTTGTGGCATCAGCAGGCGGCCACAGCTGCGCTGCATGCGCGCGGCATTCTGGTCGGGGCGGAACAGGTTGATCGAACCGTCCTTGCAGCGGTAGGCCTTGAGGCCTTCAAAGCATTGCTGGCCGTAGTGCAGGGCGGTGGAGCCCTCGCTGATGTGCAGCACGTTGTCGTCGGTCAGGGTGCCTTTTTGCCACTCGCCGTCTTTCCAGGTCTGGAGGAAACGCTTGTCGGTCTTGATGTAGTCAAAACCCAGCTTGTCCCAATTGATGCTTTCGTTACCCATGACACCCTCTATCTTTTGTCAACCGCCTGGTCGAAGGCAGGCTTATGGTTTATTTCTGGATGGGCGCAACAATACTTCATTCTTGGCTTGTGTGGGAGCGGGCTTGCTCGCGAATGCGGCGTGTCATTCGATGCATTCGGTGCTGATCCACCGCTTTCGCGAGCAAGCCCGCTCCCACATTTGAACTTCGCCATTTTATAGATGCAATGCATGCCCCAGGGCCCGCAGGGCTGCTTCCTGTACCGCTTCGCCGAGGGTCGGGTGGGCGTGGATGGTGCCCGCCACGTCTTCCAGGCGTGAACCCATTTCCAGGCTCAGGCCGAAGGCCGTGGACAGTTCCGAGACGCCAACGCCTACCGCCTGCCAGCCGACGATCAGGTGATTGTCGCGGCGCGCCACTACCCGCACGAAGCCGGTTTTCGACTCCAGGGTCATGGCTCGGCCATTGGCGGCGAACGGGAAGCTCGACACGATGCAGTCCAGCCCGGCCGCCCTGGCTTCGTCCGGGGTCTTGCCGACCACTACCAGTTCGGGGTCGGTGAAGCACACCGCCGGGATCGCGGCCGGGTTGAATTCGCGGGATTTACCGCTGATCAGTTCGGCGACCATTTCGCCCTGGGCCATGGCCCGGTGGGCGAGCATCGGTTCACCGCTGAGGTCACCGATGGCCCACACATTGCGCATGCTGGTCTGGCAACGGCTGTCGATCTTGATCGCCGAGCCGTTCATGTCCAGGTTCAAGGCTTCGAGGTTCCAGCCCTGGGTGTTGGGTTTGCGACCAACGGCAACCAACACCTGGTCGGTTTCCAGCGACAGCGTCTCGCCGCTGGGGTCGCGCACTTGCAGGGTATTGTTCTCGAAACCGGTGACGCTGTGTTTGAGGAACACCTTCACCCCCAGTTGCTTCAGGGATTCGGCCACCGGTTGGGTCAGTTCGGCGTCGTAGGCCGGCAAAATCCGGTCCTGGGCCTCAACCACGCTGACCTCGGCACCGAGCTTGCGATAGGCAATCCCCAATTCCAGGCCAATGTAGCCGCCGCCCACCACGATCAAGCGTTTCGGGATGCGTTTCGGCGCCAGGGCTTCGGTGGAGGAGATGATCGGCCCGCCAATCGGCAGCATCGGCAGGTTGACACTTTTCGAGCCGGTGGCCAGCAACAGGTGTTCACACTGGATGCGCTGGTCGCCGACATCGACGGTCTTGCCGTCCACGACCTTGGCCCAGCCCTGGATGACCTGGACCTTGTGTTTTTTCAGCAGCGCGGCTACGCCGGTGGTCAGGCGGTCGACGATGCCGTCTTTCCATTCAACGCTTTTGCCGATGTCCAGGGTCGGCACATCGACTTCGATACCCAACGGCGAACCCTGGCTGTGGTGCACGGTTTGCTGGAACTGTTCGGCGACATGGATCAGCGCCTTGGACGGAATGCAGCCGATGTTCAGGCAGGTGCCGCCCAGCGATTGGCCTTCCACCAGGATGGTCGGGATGCCCAGCTGGCCGGCGCGAATCGCTGCCACGTAACCGCCAGGCCCGCCGCCGATGATCAGCAGCGTGGTGTGCAATGTTTGAGACATGGGTTACTCCAGGAACAGGCTGGCGGGTTGTTCGAGCAGGCCACGGATGGCCTGGATGAATTGCGCCGCGTCCATGCCATCGACCACCCGGTGATCGAAGGAGCTGGAGAGGTTCATCATCTTGCGGATCACGATCTGGCCCTTGATCACCATCGGCCGCTCGACAATGCGGTTGACCCCGACGATGGCCACTTCCGGCAGGTTCAGCACCGGGGTGCTGACAATCCCGCCCAACGCACCGAGGCTGGTCAGGGTGATGCTCGAGCCCGACAGCTCATCGCGACTGGCCTTGCCATTGCGCGCCGCATTCGCCAAGCGATTGATTTCTTGCGCCGTGCCCCACAGGTCGCGGGCTTCGGCGTGACGCACCACCGGCACCATCAGGCCGACATCGCTCTGGGTGGCGACACCCACATGCACCGCGCCGAGGCGGGTGATGACCTGGGCTTCGTCGTCATAACGCGCGTTGATCTGCGGATAGTCGCGCAATGCGACGACCATGGCCCGCACCAGGAACGGCAGCAGGGTCAGCTTGCCGCGGGTAGCGCCGTGTTTCTCGTTGAGGTGCACGCGCAACTCATCGAGGGCCGTGACGTCGATCTCTTCCACATAGCTGAAATGCGCGGCGCGCCGGGTGGCGTCCTGCATGCGCTGGGCGATCTTGCGGCGCATGCCGATCACCGGGATTTGCTGCTCGTCGTTGCGTTCGGCGTACGGGTTGGAGGCCCCGGAATTTTTCGCCGGACCCTGGAGCAAGTAAGCGTCCAGATCTTCATGCAGAATCCGGCCGGCCGGGCCGGAGCCCTGGACCAGTCGTAGCTGGATGCCAGCATCCAGCGCATGTTTGCGCACGGCCGGGGAGGCCAGCGGGCGGTCATCGGCCTCGCGGGCCACGGGCGCTTGCGCAGCCGCCACCGCAGGTTTGGCTGCCGGCTTGGGTTCAACCACCGGCGCGGCCCTGGCTTCGACTTTCGGTGCAGGAGCCGGTGCCGGCGCGACCTCTTCAACCACCGCCGACAACGCCGACTCCCTGGTATTGCCCGCGCCTTCCACTTCGATACTGATCAAAACACTGCCCACCGCCATGACTTCCCCCGGCTCGCCGCCGAGGGAAATCACCTTGCCGTGCACCGGCGACGGAATGTCCACCATGGCCTTGTCGGTCATCACGTCCGCCAGCACCTGGTCTTCTACCACCAGGTCGCCGACCTTGACGTGCCATACCGACAATTCAACTTCTGCGATGCCTTCGCCAATGTCCGGCATCTTGATAACGTGCGTGCCCATTCAGACCTCCATAACCCGATGCAAAGCCGCGCCCACTCGGGTCGGGCCAGGGAAATACGCCCACTCTTGCGCGTGGGGATACGGGGTA
Organism: Pseudomonas sp. C6002; assembly: GCF_013385805.1. NCBI lineage: Bacteria > Pseudomonadati > Pseudomonadota > Gammaproteobacteria > Pseudomonadales > Pseudomonadaceae > Pseudomonas > Pseudomonas sp. C6002. Next base: position 48,311 of record NZ_JACAPH010000034.1, read on the forward strand.
TCCCAACCGGTGACGCGCTCGATCGGCGCTTCCAGGTAGTGGAAGCAATGCTCCTGCACCAGCGCCACCAGCTCGGCGCCGAACCCGCAGGTACGGGTGGCTTCGTGAACGATCACGCAGCGACGGGTTTTCTTCACGGAATTGACGATGGTTTCCAGGTCCAGCGGCCACAGGCTGCGCAGGTCGATGACTTCGGCGTCGATGCCGGTTTCTTCGGCGGCGACTTGCGACACATACACCGTGGTGCCGTAGGTGAGGATCGTCACGTCCTTGCCCGGGCGGGCGATGGCGGCCACATCCAGCGGCACGGTGTAGTAACCGTCCGGCACCTGCGCTTGCGGGTGTTTCGACCACGGGGTTACCGGGCGGTCGTGGTGGCCGTCGAACGGGCCGTTATACAGGCGCTTGGGTTCGAGGAAGATCACCGGGTCATCGTTTTCGATGGAGGCGATCAGCAGGCCCTTGGCGTCGTACGGATTGGACGGCATCACCGTGCGCAGGCCGCAGACCTGGGTGAACACCGCTTCAATACTCTGGCTGTGGGTCTGGCCGCCGTAGATGCCGCCGCCGCAGGGCATGCGCATGGTCAGCGGTGCAGTGAACTGGCCGGCCGAGCGATAACGCAGGCGGGCGGCTTCGGAAATGATCTGGTCGGTGGCAGGGTACACGTAGTCGGCGAACTGAATCTCGGCCACCGGCCGCAGGCCATAGGCGCCCATGCCGACCGCCACGCCGACGATCCCGCTTTCGGAGATCGGTGCGTCGAACACCCGCGAGGTGCCGTACTTGTTCTGCAAGCCTTCGGTGCAACGGAACACGCCGCCGAAGTAACCGACGTCCTGGCCGAACACCACCACATTGTCGTCTCGCTCAAGCATCACATCCATGGCCGAGCGCAAGGCCTGGATCATGGTCATGGTCGTGGTGGTCATGGCGGTTTCCAGCTCGATATTGTTGTTGTGATCGTTCATGTCAGATCCCCAACTCTTGACGCTGGCGCTTCAAGTGCTCCGGCATCTCTTTATAAACGTCTTCGAACATGGTCGCGGCGCTTGGAATCTGGCCACCGGCCAGGGTGCCGTACTGTTCGGCTTCTTTCTGGGCCTTGAGCACTTCGGCTTCAAGTTCGGCACTGACCGCCGCGTGTTCCTCTTCGGACCACTGACCAATCTTGATCAGGTGCTGCTTGAGGCGGGCGATCGGGTCGCCCAGCGGGAAGTGGCTCCAGTCGTCGGCGGGACGGTATTTGGACGGGTCATCGGAGGTGGAGTGCGGGCCGGCACGGTAGGTCACCCATTCGATCAGGGTCGGGCCCAGGTTGCGGCGGGCACGTTCGGCGGCCCAGGCGGAGGCGGCGTACACCGCGACAAAGTCGTTGCCGTCCACCCGCAGGGAGGCGATGCCGCAACCCACGCCGCGTCCGGCAAAGGTTGTGGCTTCACCGCCGGCAATGGCCTGGAAGGTGGAGATCGCCCACTGGTTATTCACTACGTTAAGAATCACGGGTGCCCGGTACACGTGGGCGAAGGTGAGGGCGGTGTGGAAGTCGGACTCAGCGGTGGCGCCGTCGCCGATCCAGGCCGAGGCAATCTTGGTATCGCCCTTGATGGCCGAGGCCATGCCCCAGCCCACGCCTTGTACGAATTGGGTGGCGAGGTTGCCGGAAATCGTGAAGAAGCCGGCATCTTTTACCGAGTACATGATCGGCAACTGGCGGCCCTTGAGCGGGTCGCGCTCGTTGGACAGCAGCTGGCAGATCAGGTCTACCAGCGGCACTTCCCGGGCCATCAGGATGCTTTGCTGGCGGTAGGTGGGGAAGCACATGTCGTCGATGTTCAAGGCCAGGGCCTGGGCGCTGCCGATGGCTTCTTCGCCGAGGCTCTGCATGTAGAACGACATCTTCTTCTGACGCTGGGCGACCACCATGCGGTTGTCGAAGATCCGCGTCTTGAGCATGGCGCGCATGCCCTTGCGCAGAATCTCCACCGGCACGCCTTCAGCCCATGGGCCGAGGGCCTGGCCCTGATCGTCGAGTACGCGAATCAGGCCCTTGGCCAGGTCGGCGGTGTCGGCGGGTTCTACGTCGATTGGGGGTTTGCGCACCAGGCCAGCGTCAGTCAGGCGCAGGTAGGTAAAGTCGGTCTTGCAGCCTGGGCGGCCCGAGGGTTCGGGAACGTGCAGGCGCAGTGGTTCGTACTGCTGAGTCATGGCTTTCTACGCTCTATCTTGTGAATTTCTTGTAGTGGGCGCGGTAGCTGACAGTCCTTCTTCGGGTAGAAGAAATCTTGTCCTACAACAATCATAGGCTCGGCTCAGAAGAATATTTATCTCTGTTTCATTGCGTTGGAGATCATTTGGGGATAAAAAAACTGCATAAACATAATAAACAGGTGGTTTTGTCTCATGCGCAAACTGGACCGTATCGATATCGGCATTCTGAACGCCCTTCAGGAGAACGCTCGCATCACCAACGCCGACCTGGCCCGTTCGGTCAACCTGTCGCCCACGCCGTGTTTCAACCGGGTCAAGGCCATGGAAGAACTGGGGCTGATTCGCGACCAGGTGACGCTGCTGGACGCCGACCTGCTGGGGCTGCACGTCAATGTGTTCATCCACGTCAGCCTGGAAAAGCAGAACGAATTGGCATTGCAGCAATTCGAAGGGGCGATTTCGGATCGCCCCGAAGTGATGGAGTGCTACCTGATGGCCGGCGACCCCGATTATCTGATTCGGGTGCTGGTGCCGACCATCCAGTCCCTGGAGCGTTTCATGATGGACTTCCTGACCAAAGTCCCGGGTGTCGCCAACATCCGCTCCAGCTTTGCCCTCAAGCAAGTGCGCTACAAGACCGCGCTGCCGCTACCGGCTAACGGCATCAACCTCGGCTAACGAACGACACAAAACAAATGTGGGAGCGGGCTTGCTCGCGAATGGGGAGTGTCAGTCACCGAAAATATAGACTGATACACCGCATTCGCGAGCAAGCCCGCTCCCACATTTTGTAGTGCATTTCAAAGCTGGTTGAGGGGAATCTTCAAATAAACCACCCCATTTCCTTCCGCCGGCGGCATCACCCCGGCCCGCACATTCACCTGAATCGCCGGCAACAACAGCGTCGGCATGCCCAACCCGGCATCCCGCGTGGTGCGCATCTCGACAAACGCCGCCTCATCCACCCCGTCATGCACATGAATATTCCCCGCCCGCTGTTCAGCCACCGTGGTCAGGCACTTGGCTGCGCGTCCTTCGGGCGGATAGTCATGGCACACATAAAGGCGGGTTTCAGGCGCGAAGGCCAACAACTTGCGCATCGACCCATACAGCTGGCGCGCATCCCCACCAGGGAAATCGCAGCGCGCCGTGCCCACGTCCGGCATGAACAGCGTGTCGCCCACCAGAATCAACTGGTCATCAATCAGGTAAGCCATATCCGCCGGCGTATGCCCCGGCACATGCAGCGCCTGGGCCTTCAGGTTGCCGATGTGAAACACCTCATCCGGCGCAAACAGATGGTCGAACTGCGACCCATCCACCCGAAACTCCGGCTCCAGGTTGAACAGGTTCTTGAACACTCCCTGCACCTTGCTGATGGACTGGCCAATCGCGATCTTGCCCCCCAGCTGGCGACGCAAATAAGGCGCAGCCGACAGATGATCCGCATGGGCGTGGGTTTCCAGCAACCACTGCACCTGCAAGCCATGCTCGCGCACAAACGCGATCACCTTGTCCGCCTGGCCGGTGCCGGTGCGTCCGGAGGCCGGGTCGTAGTTGAGCACCGAATCAACGATGGCGCATGGGCCACCGTCCGTTTCATAGACGACGTAGGTGTAGGTCGACGACGCCTCGTCCAGAAAGGATTGAATCAACGCTGACATGACGGGTTTCCCAGATAGCTAATGGCGACTTACATTCAGTTAGGTTTCCACATAACCTTGTGAGCTTAAGTGAATTAAAGGACCCGAGGCAAAGGATGGCATCGTGGTGGCAAACAGCTAGGGCGTGGTGCCATACGGCAACGACCCTTGCGTGCATTAACTGAAAAAGGCCATAGACCATGAACGACCAACACTGGGGACCTACCATCAGTGGCGATATCGTTGTCATCGGTGGCGGCTCGGCAGGCATCGGCCTGCTGGCCAGCCTGCTCAAGCGCGACCCGCACCTGAACATCATCCTGATCGAGCCCAGCGACCACCACTACTACCAGCCGGCCTGGACCCTGGTGGGCGGTGGGGCTTATGACGTTACCAGGACCGTGCGCCCCATGGCCGACGTGCTGCCCAACGGCGTCACCTGGATCCAGGCCGCGGTCAGCGAATTACTGCCCGACGAGCAAACCCTGGTGCTCGACAGCGGCCAGCGCGTCAGCTGGAAGAACCTCATCGTGTGCCCGGGCCTGCGCCTGGCCTGGGAGAAGATCGAAGGCCTGCAAGAGACCCTCGGCCGGCATGGCGTAACGTCCAACTACAGCTATGAACACGCCGCCTACACCTGGCAGCTGGTGCGGCAACTCAAAAATGGCAAGGCGCTGTTCACCCAGCCGGCCATGCCGATCAAATGTGCCGGCGCTCCGCAAAAAGCCATGTACCTGTCGTGCGATCACTGGCTCCGCCAGGGTGACCTGAAAAACATCAAGGTCGAATTCAACCTGGCTGGTGCCGCCTTGTTCGGCGTGCCGACCTTCGTGCCGCCGCTGATGAAGTACGTTGAAAAGTACTCGGCGCAACTGGCATTCAACTCCAACCTGGTCAAGGTCGACGGCCCCGCGCGCAAGGCCTGGTTCGAAATCAAGGACGCCGAAGGCAATGTGCGCGTCGAAGAGAAAACCTTCGACCTGCTGCACGTCGTTCCGCCACAGGTCTCGCCGGACTTCATTCGCCACAGCCCCCTGGCCGATGCCGCCGGCTGGTGCGAAGTGAATCCCCAGAGCCTGCAACACCTGCGCTACCCGCACATCTTCGGCCTGGGCGATGTGTGTTCCACCACCAACGCCAAGACCGCCGCGGCGGTGCGCAAGCAAATCGTGGTGGTGGCGGAAAACCTGCTGGCCCTGCGCAGACAGGCACCGTTGTCCCTCAAGTACGACGGCTACGGTTCCTGCCCGCTGACGGTGGAGAAGGGCAAGGTGGTACTGGCCGAGTTCGGCTATGGCGGCAAGTTGCTGCCGACCTTTCCCCTCGACCCGACTGTGGCGCGGCGTTCGGCGTGGTTCCTCAAGGCGAGTTTCCTGCCGTGGTTCTACTGGAACGGCATGCTCAAGGGCCGCGAGTGGCTGACCCGTCTGGCCAAGGTGGATTGAGGCAACCCTATGCTGCTGGCAAGTTTTCTGGGCGTGGTGATGGGGTTGGTCATGGGCTTGACCGGTGCCGGAGGCGGCATTCTTGGTGTCCCGGCCCTGGTATTGGGGCTGGGGTTGACCATGACCCAGGCCGCGCCCGTGTCGTTGTTCGCGGTGGGCGCGGCCGCTGCCGTGGGGGCTGTCGACGGTTTGCGCCATGGCCTGGTGCGCTACCGTGCGGCGCTGCTGATTGCGCTGCTCGGCGCGCTGTTTTCGCCGCTGGGAGTGTTCTTCGCCCACCAGATGTCGGAGAAAGTCCTGATGGGCCTGTTCAGTGCGCTGATGGTGCTGGTGGCCTGGCGCATGCTGCAACGGGAGAAGCTTGAGGCCGGGCCGAGCGACCACGGCACCGCGTCGTGGGGCCAGAAGAACTGCATGCTCGACCAGCAGACCGGGCGCTTTTCCTGGACCGCCAAATGCACCGCCACCCTGGCCGCCCTCGGCGCAGTGACCGGTGCGGTATCGGGCCTGCTCGGCGTGGGCGGCGGCTTCCTGATCGTACCGGCGTTCAAGCAACTGACCGATGTGCAGATGCGCGGCATCGTCGCCACCTCGCTGATGGTGATCAGCCTGATCTCGTTGATCGGCGTGATCGGCGCGTTTCATGCCGGGGTCAGTATCGAGCCGATGGGCTGGGTGTTTATCGGGTCGAGCATTGTCGGCATGTTGGCGGGGCGGCGCCTGTGCTCGGTGATCAAGGCGCGCACCTTGCAGGTGGGTTTTGCCACCCTGTGTGTGCTGGTGGCGGCGGGCATGCTGTTTCGGGCCCTCATGCAGGTGCCTTGAAATGCACGGGTATCAGCGCCGCAGGTAGGCACCAAAGTCGATGTCCCCGGCGCTGAGAATCGCCTGCACCCGATTGTGCACGTTCAACTTGCGCAGGATTGCCGAGACATGGGCCTTCACCGTGGTCTCGGCAATCTCCAGGCTATAGGCGATCTGCTTGTTCGAGTCACCCTTGGTCATCCGCTCCAGCACCAGCAATTGCTTGCGGGTCAGGGCCTGCAGCAGCTCCGGCGCAAGCCCCAGGCAATCATTCATGCGGCGTTGCCCGCCGATTTTCTGGCTGCGAATAATCTCCGGCGGCAAATACACATTGCCGTTGAGAATCTGTTGGATTGCCTCGGTCATCTGCAGCCTGGGCGAGGACTTGGTGATAAACCCCACCGCGCCATAGGTGATGGCTTGCAGCACGACCTGCTTGTCCTGCTCGGCAGACACGATCACCACCGGAATCGTCGGCGACTCGTTGCGCAGGTTGATCAGGCCATTGAGGCCGTGCATGCCCGGCATGTTCAGGTCCAGCAGGATCAGATCCAGGTCGTCGTGCTCCTGGCTCAGGGCCAGGGCGCTGTCCAGGTCGCCGGTTTCCATCACTTCGCTGCCCGGGAACCCGTCGCTGATGACGTTGTGGATCGCCTCGCGAAACAGTGGGTGATCGTCGGCTATCAGAATTTTGTACATGGACGTTCGCCTTATTATTTTTGCTTATTCAAGCAGGTCCGATCCATAGGGTCATGCGCCCATTACATGCCAGTCTCGATGCCTTGGGAATGCGACGATAGAGAGGGGAATCAGTACCAAAGTAGTAGATCGTGCCGTACGTCGCGGTTTCAGCGCCACCCATTGGTCTGATTGCATTCAGTGTCGGATGGGTTAGTGTGGAGCGCATCTTCCAGAATAATAAAAACAGGCTTACCAATGAGCCCGAACCTGAGTCTCCTGCGTAAATTCGTTTCCCCTGAAATCATCTTTGGCGCCGGCTGCCGGCACAACGTAGGCAACTACGCCAAGACCTTTGGCGCGCGCAAGGTGTTGGTGGTGAGTGATCCCGGCGTGGTTGCTGTCGGCTGGGTGGCCGATGTCGAGGCCAGCCTGCAAGCGATCGGCATCGACTACTGCCTGTACACCGCCGTTTCGCCCAACCCCCGGGTTGAAGAGGTGATGCTCGGCGCCGAGGTCTACCGTGAAAACCATTGCGATGTGATCGTCGCCGTCGGTGGCGGCAGCCCGATGGACTGCGGCAAGGCCATCGGCATCGTGGTCGCCCATGGCTGCAGCATCCTCGACTTCGAAGGCGTCGACACCATCCGCGTGCCGAGCCCGCCGCTGATCCTGATCCCGACCACCGCGGGCTCCTCGGCGGATGTCTCGCAGTTCGTGATCATTTCCAACCAGCAGGAGCGCATGAAGTTCTCCATCGTCAGCAAGGCGGTGGTGCCCGATGTTTCACTGATCGACCCGGAAACCACGGCGAGCATGGACCCGTTTCTCTCGGCCTGTACCGGCATCGATGCGCTGGTGCATGCCATCGAGGCCTTCGTGTCCACCGGCCACGGCCCGCTGACCGATCCCCACGCGCTGGAAGCCATGCGCCTGATCAATGGCAACCTGGTGCAGATGATCGCCAACCCCGGCGACATCGCCCTGCGGGAGAAAATCATGCTGGGCAGCATGCAGGCCGGGCTGGCGTTTTCCAACGCGATCCTCGGCGCGGTGCATGCCATGTCCCACAGCCTTGGCGGCTTTCTCGACCTGCCCCATGGCCTGTGCAACGCGGTGCTGGTGGAACATGTGGTGGCGTTCAACTACAGCGCGGCACCGGAGCGTTTCAAGGTGATTGCCGAGACCTTCGGCATTGATTGCCGGGGCCTCAACCACCGGCAAATCTGCGGCCGGCTGGTGGACCATTTGATCGCGTTGAAGCATGCGATCGGCTTCCATGAAACCCTCGGCCTGCATGGGATTCGAGTGGCGGACATTCCCTTTCTGTCGCAGCACGCCATGCACGACCCGTGCATCCTTACCAACCCGCGTGAGTCCAGCCAGCGTGACGTCGAGGTCGTCTATGGCGAAGCTCTCTGACGATCAGCAACGGGCACTCGCGGGGCTCCTGGGGCTGGGCAACCACTCGGCGCGCAAGAGTCATTACCCCGAACTGACCGCGCGCCTCGACGAGCTGGAAGCCGAGCGCAATCGCTACATCCGCCTCAACGACGAATTGGAACAGCGGGTCGCGGCGCGTACCGACGAGTTGCTGGAAGCCAACCGCAACCTGCAACAGCAAATCGCCCAGCGCGAGAAGATCGAGCAGGACTTGCGCGATGCCCGGGATGCCGCCCAGGCCGCCAACCGCAGCAAGGACAAATACCTTGCCGCCGCCAGTCATGACCTGCTGCAACCCCTCAACGCCGCACGCTTGCTGATTTCCACCCTGCGCGAGCGCAACTTGCCCAGCGTCGAACACGTGTTGGTGGAGCGCACCCATCAGGCCCTGGAAGGCGCCGAGGATTTGCTCACCGACTTGCTGGACATTTCCCGACTCGATCAAGCGGCGGTCAAGCCGGACATCGCCCTGTACCGTCTCGACGAACTGTTCGCACCGCTGGTCTCGGAATTCCAGTCGGTGGCCGCGGCGTCCGGGCTGAACCTGCGGGCGCGTACAGGCCATTACGCAATCAACACCGACCTGCGGCTGGTGACGCGGATCCTGCGCAATTTCCTCAGCAACGCCTGCCGCTACACGAGCGCGGGCTCCATCCTGCTGGGCGCCCGCCGCCGGGGTGAGCGGTTGCGCCTGGAGGTTTGGGACACCGGGCGCGGAATTGCGGCGGACCGCCTGGACGCCATCTTCCTGGAGTTCAATCAACTGGACGTGGGCCGCGCCGCCGACCGCAAGGGCGTGGGACTGGGGTTGGCGATTGTCGAGCGTATCGCCGAGGTCCTCGGTTATCCGGTGGCGGTGCGTTCGTGGCCGGGGCGCGGTTCGATGTTCAGCATCGAAGTCCCCATCAGCGAGGACATGCCGCTGCCCATCAGTGTGGTGGCCGCGCAACCGAGCACCGGCAACCCGCTGCCGGGGAGGCGGCTGCTGGTGCTGGATAACGAAGTCAGCATCCTCGACAGCATGAGCGCGCTGCTTGGGCAGTGGGGCTGCGAGGTGGTCACTGCGACCGACCAGGCCGGCGCGCTGGTTGCGTTGCAGGGCAGGGCACCGGAGCTGATTCTCGCGGACTATCACCTGGACCATGGCGTGGTGGGCTGTGAGGTCGTGCACCAGTTGCGCGAGCATTTTGGCTGCAGGATTCCGGCAGTGATTATCACCGCCGACCGCACCGACCAATGCCGCCGTGCATTGCAGCGCCTGGACGTGCCATTGCTGAACAAGCCGGTCAAGCCCGGCAAGTTGCGGGCGGTGTTGACCCAGTTATTGGCCTAGCCACTTGATACCCGTCAACACCGGGCGTGACGCTTTGCCTCATGCTGTGGGCCAGATTTCACGGCCGACGGAGAACCCCATGAGTGCCCCCGCAACAACAGCTGCTTCATTCAAGTTGCCCCTGGGCCTGGTGGTCGGCGTACTGGTGATGGTCGGCGTGCTGCTGTTGCCGCTGCCGGCCGACTTGCCGGTGGCCGGGCACCGGATGCTGGCGATCCTCGCGTTTGCGGTGGTGGTATGGATCACCGAAGCGGTCTCCTACGAGGCCAGCGCGATCATGATCACCTCATTGATGGCTTTTTTGCTCGGCACTGCGCCGTCGCTGAAAGACCCGACGCACCTGATCGGTTCCAGCCCGGCCATCAGCATGGCGTTGACGGGGTTTTCCAACCCGGCGCTGGCGCTGGTGGCCGGCGCGTTGTTTATCGCCGCAGCCATGACCCATACCGGGCTGGACCGGCGCATCGCGTTGGTCACCCTGACCCGCGTGGGTACCAGCACGCGGGGCATTCTCGTCGGAGCAGTTGCCGTGACCATCCTCTTGAGCCTGGTGGTGCCCAGCGCCACGGCCCGCAGTGCGTGTGTGGTGCCGATCATGATGGGGGTGATTGCCGCGTTTGGCGTGGACAAGCGTTCGAATATTGCGGCCGGGATCATGATCGTCGTGGCCCAGGGTACGAGCATCTGGAACGTCGGTATCCAGACGGCGGCGGCGCAGAACCTGCTGACGGTTGGCTTCATGGACAAGATGCTGGGGCAGCGGGTGTCGTGGATCGACTGGTTGATCGCCGGGGCGCCGTGGGCGCTGATCATGTCGGCGGTGTTGTTGTTTTTGGTGTTGAAGCTGCTGCCGCCGGAGAGTGACAGCATTCCCGGAGGCAAGGAGGCGGTGGCGCAATCGCTGGTGGACATCGGGCCGATGACGGGGCCGCAGAAGCGCTTGCTGACGGTGTCGGTGTTGCTGTTGCTGGCGTGGGCGACTGAGGGGCGGTTGCACAGCTTTGATACGACCTCGACGACGTATGCCGGGCTGGTGTTCTTGCTGATGCCGGGGATCGGGGTGATGACCTGGAAGGATGTGCAGTCGCGGATTCCGTGGGGCACGGTGATTGTGTTTGGGGTTGGCATCAGCCTGGGTACGGCGTTGCTGACCACCCAGGCGGGGCAGTGGCTGGGGTCGCAGGTGGTGGCGCATACCGGGTTGGACCAGGTGGGGCCGCTGGGGGTGTTTGCGATTCTGGGGGTGTTTTTGATCGTGATTCATTTGGGGTTTGCCAGTGCCACGGCGTTGACCTCGGCGTTGTTGCCGATTTTGATTGCGGTGTTGCAGACGTTGCCCGGGGAGTTCAGTCGGCTGGGGATGACGATGTTGCTGGGGTTTGTGATGAGCTACGGGTTTATCCTGCCCATCAATGCGCCGCAGAATATGGTGTGTTTGGGGACCGGCACGTTTACCGCGCGGCAGTTTGCCAAGGTCGGGATTTTGGTGACGTTGATTGGGTATGGGTTGATGTTGGTGTTTGCGGCTACGTATTGGAGTTGGTTGGGGTGGATTTGAGGTGGGGGGCATATCCGTTATTTCGGTAACGGCCGCTTATGGTTCCGCTCTTACAGCGGCCCGCTTCGCACTGCCTGCGTTCGGCCTCGGGCTCATTGGGGCAGTCAGATCAAGGTCAAAAGCAAAAGCACAGCGGCCTACCGGCCGGCTTGAGTGTTAAAAACAGAGGCAAGATCCAGGGCGAAAGCAGAGCTGCTTTTCTGTGGGAGCGGGCTTGCTCGCGAAGAACCTGAGAGCGCCGCGTTCATCCAGGATGCCCGCGTCATCGTT